>JAHCIT010000023.1 GCA_026129095.1 Deltaproteobacteria bacterium | reverse complement strand
CCCGAGGAGGAAGATGTTCAAACACCAGCAGGCGGTAAAATACCGGCTTTCGGGGGTGGTCGAGAGATTGCTTATGAAAAGGTGGTGGAAATCGCCAAAAGCCCGCTGGATGTTCACGTCCGGGTCGAATTCGATTGCCGTCATCTTGTTCGACGGGCGGAGCAGGCACGACACGGCGTTGGGAACGGTTTGTACCTGCCCATCGGCGATCCTGAGAATAAGGTCGTCCGGCCGGCCGGGGTGGAGATAGATTTCACGGTCTCCCTCCACATGGAGCCAGGGCGACACTTCGATCCGGCGGCCTTTCAGACGGCACTGGTACTCGACGACTTCCATGATGATTTTCGTCCTTCCTTCGGCGTAAACGAGCCTGGCAAGCTCGAAGAGCAGCGTCTTGAACCTCGGATCGTCCCCGATCTCGAAAACCTGCCCCCTGAAGCTCACATAGGTCTTGTGCTCGGCCCCGCGCTGGACGAAGAACCGCCCGTCGCTCTCAAGCCACTCGAAGATGATGTCGGCCTGGTCCTTGGCCGCTTCGGGGCCGTAGAAGTTCCGCTTTTGCTCCGAGCACTGCTGCCTGAACAGCTCAAGGCAGTGACCAAGCGGCGCATATAGCGGCGCGGCGTCGTCGAGAAGCTTTTCAAAAGCCCTGGCCGGTTCCGGACTGGATGACAGAAACTCGTCGATGTCCCTGGCCGTGCTGGGCCACCGGAGTTGCCGGACGTCGAAACCCCTGGCGCCAAGTAGTTTTTGTAGAACCGGTGGAATGAGTTTGTCCGAAAGCCGGCTTTTCAGCTTCTCCGCGTACATCCGCCCGGCGCTGTCGTTATCGAACGCGAGATACAGGGTCTTTCCAGGCGCGAGTTTCGCCATCAGTTCGATCTGCCCGCTGGAAAGCTGTCCGCAGGTGGCAATGGCGCCAGTAAATCCCGCTTTCCCGGCAACAGAGAGAAGATCGTGCTGGCCTTCGACGACGACGATGCGGCGCTCCCGGAGCGCTGGCTGGTTCAGAAACAGGCACGATGGATCCCGGAATTCGGACCTGAGCCGGAGCGGCGTTTTACCGGTTTCGTACGGCTTCAGCGTGATGTCGGCGATATGCTTTCCGCCGGATCCGGTGGTCCAGTGGGGAAAAACAATGAGACCGGCGGGGAAAGCGTCGCAGGTGCGTCCGTCTTCGCTTGAGTTCACAAGGCCCGATTGAACGAGGTCGTGAATGGACAAGGTCGCGCGTAGCGAGCTATTGATCCGCCCATCGGTCAGCCCAAGCCCAAAACTCCGGATCGTTTCAAGTGTATGGCCGCGCTCTTCGGTGAGATACCGCAGGGCCAGTTCGCCTGGTTCCGAAAAAAGAACCTCCTGATAGTGGGCCAGTGCCTTTTCAAATATCTCCCTGCGCCGGATTCTGAGCGGGTCCGGCGGCGGCTCCACCTGTCTCGTTTCCAGCGGGATCCCCCGCTCCCCGGCGATCTGCCGGAGTGCCTCGAGCGGCGAGGCCAGTTTCCGGAAAGCCTGGACGAAGCTATAAATATCTCCCTTCGCTTCGCACTGGAAGCATTTGAAATACTTCTCGTCGCCCGTTTGAACGGTAAAGCAGCCGTGACCCCGGCAGAACGGGCACTCGTCGATCTGGACATAACCGGAGAAGGTTTTTCTTACCGTCCGGCCGCTCTCCCGGAGTATGAACTCCAGCAGATCCACCTCGGCCTTGATGCGGGAAAAATCGTCCACGGACCTGCATCCTTATGATGAAGCGAACCTTCGTTAAGCTGCAGCCCCGGGAACCGCTGCGTGAAAATCCCCGGCCCATTCACCGCTCAGGGCAATGGCGATATGCCAGGGAGGTCCCCCTTTGGGCTGTTTCAGCCGGAAGGCTCTCATATGGCGCCACCCGTCACCGACAGTTCGGGCTCCTCCACTGAACGCGCCAGCTTGTGCATCAGTTCCATCACGTCGAGATGGTACCGGTCGCAGAACTCCTTGATCCGCCCGAGCGCCTGGCCAGGCCGGGCTTCGATCCTGAGGTCGTCAGTCACGGTCCGGCCGTCCCGTGCGATCGTCACCCGGAACTGGCAGGCAAAATCACTCCGGTAGGTGCAATCGACGCTAACTGCCTGTTTTTCCCTCATTTTCATTGGACAAGTTCTCCTTGTTCCCTGTGCCGTCTGGCGGCGCAGGGCGGGGGTTGATTTACGGTTTATATACGGCTATCGGATCGGCCCAAGGCCGGTGTCGTTCCTGTAGAAGAGGGCGAGAAGTTCCCGGTTCGTAAGCCCCAGGGCCTTCTGCAGCTTGCGCTGGGTTTTCATCTGGATCGAGACAAAGCGTCCCTGCTCCCAGGCCTTCACGGTGGAGGGGGAGACGCCGACGAGGCGGGCGAACTGGTTCTGGTTGAGGGTGGTGCGGCTTCGGAGGCTGAGCATGGTGGCTGCGAGCATGGGCGATGTCCTTTCCTGTGGGGACACAATACGCACATTTTATGTGCATTTCAACCGGTATGATTGTGACCCACGATCATTTCACATGTATGCGAAAATGCTGGTTTATTGTTCATTATTCACGGTATTTCCGGGAAAAAGCCGCTGGACAACGGTGCCGAGAACTGCTAGTTGACGGGTGTCACAACTCTGGAAATAAGGCACATTATCTGTGAATACGGAATCCAGGCGGAAACGGATCGGCGCCTATCTGAGGGAGCGCCGCGAGAAACTCGGCATCACGCAGGCCGCGCTCGCCGCTTCCGTGGGCCTGCCGAACCACATGGCCGTAAGCCGTATCGAGAACGGACTCGTCAGCTTCCCCTTCGCCAGGGCGAACCTCTTTGCCGACGCCTTGAGCCTGGACCGGGAGGAGTTCTGGAGATTCTGCGGCGGCAAGTCCGCCGATGTCGAAGCCCCGCCCGATATCAGGGTGCTGGGGCGCGGCACGCTCCCGCCCGACATCGTCAAACGTCTTGCCGTGCTGCCGCAGTCGCCGAGGTTCTGGGAGAAACTCAGGTCGATACTGGACGACGAGGAGTATGTCGCCCGGCTCGAAGCCGGGGGCAAAAGGAAAAAGTAAAACAGCAGGGGAGATTCGTGGGCC
>JAHCIT010000022.1 GCA_026129095.1 Deltaproteobacteria bacterium | reverse complement strand
GGTGAGATCGAACCCCCTCGCGCCGAGAAAGAGCGCCGTCTCCAGCACGACCGCCTTGAGGCGGAAGTCGGTCCTTTGAAGCTCCTCAGCAAGATGCGGGTATTTGAAGCGGATGTTCATGCGCTTCCTCCGGCGGTCATGGACCGGTTTTCGAGCCGCTCGATCCGGCGGCGGTGGTCGTCCATCGTCTCCTGGCCCTTGCGGATGGCGATGAGTCCGTGCTGGATCTCGCCAATGTGGATTTCGATGTTCTCCAGGCGGTCCACGACCGGCCCCAGCTTCTGGTCGATGCGGCCGTCGGTGTAGGAGCGGATGAAGGTGCCGACGAGGACACCGAGGATCGAAAAAATCGCCGGGAGCAGTCCCGGGACAGTGAGAACACTGGCGATCCCTGTCATGGCCCGTTTCTCCTCAGGTAAACCCACAAGAGCGCGGACGCCGCGAGCGCCGCAAGCGCAAGTCCGCCCGGAAACGGCGGCGTGAGCGCCGCCGCAGCCGCCACGGGCGGTTTCGGCGGCTCTCCCGGAGACGGCGGGAAATCCCCCGCATAACGATCCGCCCAGTACTGGTACTTCTCGACCACCTTCTTGCGGGCCGAGAGAAAATCGGCCTCCTTCGTCAGCCGGGCGAGCCGTGCGATATCCGGATCGCCGCGAAGCGTCTCCACCATCCGGTCGAAGTTCGAGGGGTTTGAGAGCACGTCGCTGCCGAAACGCTTCAGCAGCCTGACCGTGAACAGGGGGCCGGCGTTATAGGCAAACTGCGCCAGCTTCACCTTGAGCAGGGGGTCGATGGGAGCTTTGAGGTGTGGATTGATGTATTTACCAACTATCTCCGAGAGATACCGTGTGCCGTACCGGATGGCCGTTTCGGGATTCTTTAGCGTGTCGTGCTGGACGCCGAGCGTTTTCGCCGTCGACGGCAGGAACTGCATCAAACCCAGTTCGCCGCCGGGGCCTTTGGCGTCCGGCCTGAAGGCGCTTTCCACGTGGATCATCCCCTTCACGAACCGCGGCGGGATGTCCGTGGAGTATTTTCGTATCAGGTGGTCGAACTGGTTGTTCATAGCTCGCCGAACGTCCTGTAGATGTCGCGCGGGATCCGGGTGCCGCGCACCGAGGCGTTGATGACGACCTTGTTCTCCCAGTCCCTCACGGCCTCCTCGTTTAGGATGAAAAACCGCAGTTTTTCGAGGTTCACCGCCGGGCCGCCCGTCCGGAGCAGCCGGACGGTATACCGGCCGAACTCGACCCCCGGCGTTACGGCGAGCGTCCGCTCCCGCGAGTGAGCGTTCGACACGTTCGTGGCGACCGGCCGCTCCGGCATGACAAGGCGCGAGGGGCTGGCCGCGTCCCGGATCTCCACCCACGTGTTCACATCCGCATTCGGCGCCGACAGGGTGAGATCGCACCAGACGGTGATCCGGCCCGTGGCCTTCGCCACGGCCGATATTTCCGTCGGCCCGGACCACAGCGTTGACACCGGGATGTCCGGTGACCAGTCGATCAGCAGCAAGGGGTTCTGGAACGCCCCGAAGACGTCGCTGTCGTGGCCGCGATCGTCATGGAGGGCTTGCGGTTCTTCGGGATGGCCGGGGGTTCCGGCCATCTGCCAGGGGTCGCCGCGGGTTGCGAAAATCCTGATCCGGGTTTCCGGCGCCAGCACGCGATGGAACGGAATCGTCTGTTTTCGCGTGCCGCCGGGATAGAGGTGATATCCGAGGAACCCGGACGGACCGGCGAAGCCCTGCCTGGACGGAAGCAGCGCGTCCTTCCCGGCGTAGATGTCGAGCCTGAGGGCCTTCTTCGGGCTGAACGCGGCGTCGATGTCGATGCCGTGCAGGAGGAGGTAGCAGTCGCGCGGGACCGTGAACTCCAGGAATTGCTCCCGCTCACCGTCCAGGAGATCGAGGCTTGCGAGCCCGGACATGAATTCGCTGTCCAGGTTCCGCAGCAGGCGCCAGGCAGGCACAAGGGCGCTGAAGCGGCTCGCCAGCCGGTCGCCGAATTCGGCCAGTATGCTCATGACAGGAGGTGCTCCCCGACCGTCACGAGCGAGTGCGGATCGCTGAGAATGCCGTAATCGAAGAGCGAAAAACGGGCGTCGACGGCCGTACCCGCCTCGCAGACGACCGGTACGGGGAACCGGCCGAATGGAAACTGCCAGGCAACGCTGGTCTGGAGAAGGTAGGGCGTCGCCCACTCCTCGGGATGGCAATTGAGCCTCAAGGGGAGGTCGGACGTCTGGAAGTGCGAGGCGGAGGCGAAGTTCCCCCCAAGCCGGACGGCCGGTTCCTGGGCGTAAGGATAAAGTGCCGACTGCCAGGTCCGGCGGGAGTCCCCGGCGTAACCAGCAAGGGCGAGCCCCTCCCACCGGTAGCGGTTCTGGAAAACGAACCGGGCGCGCCCGTCGGCGGCATGGATGTCCTCGAAGGAGTCGGTGTAAAAGAACGTCTCGCGGCTGAAGTCGTCCTTGAGAGTGGCGCCCCGCCAGGCGACCATGATTTGCACAAACCGTCCCGGCATCACCGTCGATACGATCTCCAGCGACCGGCCGCCCCGGACCGGAATATGTACCGAAAGGGCATGGGGCCCCGGACCGAGGCACCTCAAGCCCGACACCCGCTGCGTCAGCACCTGCCGTCCGCCCGCCGTCACGTCGTCGAGGCGGAAATCGTCCAGCGCGTTCAGGGGCTGGATGGGCTCCGGGCAGACCCGGACGACCACCGTGTCCCGGATGAAATAGACCGATCTGGTGATCTTTCGTGAAGACCCGGTGGGGTTCGAGAAGTCCAGGACGGCGATGTTCATGCCGGTTCCTTGAGCGACAGGCCGCACAGCACGATCTCGGGCACGTACTCCTGCCCGCCCGGCAGCGCCTCGGACATTCTGATGTCGATCCGGACGACGCTGCCGCCCGGAAACTCCACCGGCACGAACATCGGCGTCCAGTGGGCCGCCGTCGAGCAGACGCTCGGCGCGAAGACGAACGACGGAATGAGCGCCTCCTGGCGGCTCGGATCGCTCACCCGCATCCGGAACGGATACTGGAGAAGCTTTTCCATGTTGACGGCCGCGTAGCGGAAGCCGAAGAAGACGAATATTTCCTTCTGCGGGATCGCCACCGTTACCGAGTGGTCCGAACCGGCGGCAAATGCGGCCGGGGAGCCTGTGAAAACCGCCGGATGAAAAGCGGGCTCGATGATCCGTCGGGCCGGATAGCGGGCGACGATCCGCTCGTATTCGGCCATGAACCATCTGGGGTATTCACGCACGGTTTCCATCTGTGCTCCCTGCTTCAAGGAAGGGCCGGGACCGGACGGCAGGCCGCTGCTTATCCATAAGCGGCCGGCTCTTATCACTGGCCCGCCGTCCGGCCCGGCAAACTGGAACGATCGCCCCGTTTGTGAAGGCCTTTTCCCTAGCCCGCCTGCCGGATCCAGGTGGCATCGAGCTCCAGGATCGTGTCGAGCGTGCAGTCGGGATAAACCGGGTTCCCCGACGCGAGGAACGCCGCCGTGTCGACGTTCATCTCGATCAGGTACTGGATGCCGCCCTCGATGATGATCGGGCGCCGGAAGGTCCGCAGGTTCGAGGCCTCCGGATAGCCGTTCGACTCGTCCCGGATGCCGACGATGTTGGCGCCGCCCGCCGGGGGCAGGTTCTTGACGAGCTGCGTAACCGTCGTCGTCTGGTCCACCTTGTACGAGATGGTCGCGTGGTGCAGGAACCGCTGGACCATCGGCAGGTAGGTGTTGGCCGAGCGGTCCACCGTGGCGCCGAGGCTGTGCACGAGCACCTGGGCCATGATCCCCCGGAGCAGGACAAGCGTCGTCTGCGGCCACTCGCCCCACATGTCGAAATTCGTGTCATGGGCACCGGGTTTGGGCACCTCGCTGAAGAACGCATGGCGTCCGCTTGCCAGCGCCGCCACCGTGCCGATATCGATGTACCGGCGATGGAACCACCGCACGTGCTCGATCTTCAGCCGCTCGTAGGGGATGTTCTTCCGCTGCGCCCACTGCCGGATCACGGCGTCCTCGTCGAAGGCCGCCTTCACGGCGGGCGGCGTTTTCACCGCCTGCCGGGCCGCGTGGCGCATCAGCCGCCCCTGGCGGACGAGCTGGCGGGCCGCCTTGTGCTGGTCCGGGGCCGAGAGCTGGCCCAGTTCGGTCTCGATCTCGCGCATTCCCTCCTCGCCGTAGAGGCCGGAGAGGGCGCCGTAAATCTGCTGGTTGTCGTTTGTCGTCTGCATGGCTGTCTTTGTCCTTTTCCTGTGGGATTAGTTGATGTGAAGGGCTCCGAAATGGAGCGTGAAGTCATCGGGGTCGATGAGGTTGCCGAGACTCGGGAAAAGCGGCTCGCCGGGGCCGGACTGCATGCCAAGAGCCTCCCCGCCGCTGGCGGCCTCCGGCCTTGCGCCCGGCGCTAGTGCGGGAACCGGCGAGGCTTCCGCGGTCTGTGCGAATTCAGGCACCGGCAGCGCCGCCTTTTCCGTCAGTAGCCGGTCGATGGCGGGGCTGCTGTCCAGGTCCTCCAGGTCGCTCGCGAGCGCGGCGTCCAGGGCCTGCGGTTCCACGTCGAAACTGAGGCGGACCGGGCCGGCGTCCCCGAGGAGTCTCAGGGCCGAACCCGGCCGCATCTTCTCGATCAGATGGTTGATGAGCGGGGCCGCCGCCGTGATGACGGCCGTCCCCTGGACGAGCGTTTTGAGCCGCCCGTCCCGGATGGTCTTCTCGGCCGCCGCGAACGCCGCCGCCGAAAGACCCAGCTGCGCGGCATGCGACGCGATCGACGGGCTGCCGCCGGCCCCGGTCTCCGGCTTCTTGAGCACGTTCAGCATCACGCGCTTGACGAGCGGGATGCCAAGCCCCAGGACCACGAATGCCCCGATCGCCTGGGCGATCAGCGTGGCGATGTCGCCGGCCGCGCTCCGGCCGCCGCCGAACAGCGACGGATTCTCCCGCACCTGCTGCGAGGGCGGTGTGAAGGGAGGAAACACCGGCATTTTTCCCGCCTTCCGGCGCCGGTGCCTCGCGGCCGCTTTCTTCGGCGCTGGGCCGCTGGTGTGGGACGCGGCGGTATAAGGCGCGGCGGCGGGGGGCGGAGCCGCGGGCACTGCTGCCGTGGCCCCCATGCCGGCTGGACCGGCGGCGCTGGCGGGCCGCGCCACCCGCCTTCTTGCCGCCGGTCGAACAACCTGGCGGCCAGCCTGGCGAACGGGCTGTCGAACAGCCGGACGCGCCGCCGCGGCCGGCGGCCCCTCGATCACGATATACTGCGGCCGCTTGTCGCTCCGGTAGGCCTTCGAGCTGCGGCCGATGTTGAAATACATCTTCTGCCCAGGCTGAAGTTTTTTGGCGAACAGCGCGGGGTTGGCGATCACGCTCCCGATGAGCGGGTTTTTTCTCGTCTTTGCTGCCATCGTCGTTTCTCCGTTTTTCCCCGCTTCATCCAACGATGCCGCGGCGGGTCAGTTTGTACGAGCCTCCTCCGGCAAGAAGATGCCTGCCGGGAGCGGCATAGAGCTGCGGAAACTCCGGTTCGAACAGGTGGTGGTAGTTGGAGGGCGACTTGCACGACTCGCCGTCGATGCACTTGTCCGACCAGTAGACGATCTCCACAAGGTCGCCGAGGAGCCTGCACGCACCGGTCCTGGCCGCATGCACGGCGCTCAAGACCCGCTGGCATCTGAAGCCATTGAACTCCTCGTGGTGGCCGAGGATCACGCGGCTCATCTCCTGCGCCCTTGTGCCTCTCGCCCCGTAGCAGAACACAAGGCGTTTATCCCCGTCCCCGCACAGGAGGATCGTCTCCTTTGGCTGGAAGCCCACGCGTCGCCTGCGGGCGTCCACATAAACAAGCCCGCGCAGGATGCCGATGAGAAACAGCTCGCTTGCACTCTTGCGGGGCGCGGGGGCGGCCGGCGAAACTTCTGGCACGCTTTCCGGCACGGCTTCCGGAGCCGGATTCATTCTCCCGGCGTTAATTCCCTCTTCGATGACGGGATAAACCTCAGGCATCGGCGGCCCTCCGGTTCTTCAGCCAGTTCCACAGCTTCCACCCGGCCCAGACTCCCAGGCCCGCCAGGATGAGGATCGACGGATCGGCCCCCATTCCCGTCAGGCTGTCCGCCTCGTTTTGGGCGATGACGCCGTCGAGGTCGCGCACGATGCCGTCCTTCCCCTGGGCTTTCAGCATCTCCCGGGCCTTCCTCAGCGTGAGAAGGTGCGTCTTCTCCAGCGACTCCAGCGCCCCAAGCGCCCGGTGCACCTTCTGCTGCAGGCCGAAGATACGGCCCGCCAGACTCGCCGCCGTGCCGTCCCCGAGGCGGAGCAGCGGCTCAACCGGCAGGGAGCCCAGGCCGGAAAGCGCCC
>JAHCIT010000021.1 GCA_026129095.1 Deltaproteobacteria bacterium | reverse complement strand
GTGCTCCCCATAATCAGAACTGATTTCTGTTTCTAATAACCCTTTCCCGGCACTCCCAAGAGCGAGGTCCGGCTGGTGGCCACGCCTCACCTCAAACGAGGCGTGGTGAGCCGTGGTGAAGCGTGGTGAGTATAAATAGCTGTTTTTACTTACTATTTTGGCGTGATCTCCATCACCTTCTACCGGCCTGACCCATGTTGAGGTGTGGCGAAGCGTGGTGAGCCGTGGTGAGGCGTGGCGGCGGCCCGGTTCACCGTCCGGGCGCAACACAGCTAACAGCCTGAAAAGCAGGACACAAGTTTCCTTAAACCGAAGCAATTTGCGAAACTTTCAAACCCCTTCAGGGCCGGGCCTGCTGCTCTTTCAATGGGGCGTGCAGCCCCCTCTATCCGCCAGCCATTATACCATGGGGCTCTGGGCAGGCCGGAAGCGCGGGATAACTACGCCCCCGCCATCGCCCTCACGGCCCGGGCAAGCTCCTCAAGGCCCGCGCCGGTTTCGGCGCTGGTGGCGATGAGGCCCGCGGGGTCGAACTCCAGCTCGGCCGCCCGCTTGCGGATCTCGGCGGCGCGCCTCGATGGCTTCAGACCGTCGCACTTGGTGAGGACCGGCTGGGCCGGGATGCCGAGCCCGGCCAGGTAGTGAAGCAGTCCGGAGTCCAGTTCCGACACCTCGTGGCGCGAATCGACGAGGCAGATGACGCCTTTCAGTTCGGCCCGGTCGTTCAGGTAGCGGTCAATGAGCTGGCGCCACTCGTTGCGCTCCTTCTGGGAAACCTTTGCGTAGCCGTAGCCGGGCAGGTCCACGAGCCGGAGCAGGCCGGGGATTTCGTAGAGGTGTATCAGGCGCGTCTTGCCGGGCGTCGCCGACACGCGGGCCGCCTTGCGGGTGCCGAGGAGCCGGTTGATGAGCGAGCTTTTCCCGACGTTGCTCCGCCCGGCGATGGCCACTTCCGGAAGCGTCCCGGGCGGGAGCCGGTCCGCCGAGGCGGCGGGCGGCAGGATCACGAGCTGGCGCGGGTCTTTCAGAAGGGGCGTGGGCATGGGGCTCCTTCCGGCCGGCGCGGGGTCACGACGGCCGGCCGTAGGAGTGCAGGCCGCCCAGGAACAGGTTGACGCCGAGGTAGGTGAAGATCACCACGACGATCCCCACGATGGCGAACACGGCCGTGGCCTTGGGGCTCCAGCTCCGCGCCATCCGGGCATGCATGTAGGCGGCATAGGTGAGCAGCGTGATGAGTGCCCAGTTCTCCTTCGGATCCCACGACCAGAACCGGCCCCAGGCGTAGTTGGCCCAAATCGAACCGGTAATGAGCACCAGCGTCATCAGCACCAGGCCCACGAGGATGCTCTTGTAGCTCCACCGGTCCAGGATGGCGGCCTCCGGCAACCGCGCCGGGAAGCCCGCACCCGCGGCATGGACCACCAGCAGGATGCCGATGGAAAAGACGCTCACCACCAGCAGCGACAGCTTGTAGGCATTGAGGCCGATCTGCAGCAGGGACATCTCCGGCTTCATGGGAATGGGCCGGGTCGCCCAGCCGAACCGGATCGCCACGGCAATCACTGCGATGAGCAGCAGCAGCGTCACTGCCGAGGTGATCAGCACGTAGGGTCCGCGGGGAATGATCCGGGCGCACAGGGCGGCCAGCTTTTCCACGGCGAGCGCGTACGAACGGCCGGCCCCGGATGCCCGGCCGCCGCTCATGAACTCGGGGTTCTCCCGGTACCGGTCGGCGAGCCCGGCGACAATCACCGAGAGGGAAAAGAGCCCCGCTGCCACGCTGAGGGGGCCCACGTACGGCGCCACCAGCGGATACATCTCGACCCCGCCCTCGGCCGAAATCCGGTAGCTGTCGAAGGTGAATTCGCCATATTTCACGAGGTCGCCGTATTCCAGCGCGACAATGGTTACGAACAGTCCCGCCGCCGCCCAGGGAAGCATCCGCACGGCGGTAACCCCGTCCCGCACCAGGTACAGGAACGCGAAGCCGAAACCCGTGAAAAACGCCGCATAGGCAAAGCAGGCGAAGGAAACGTGGATATGCAGCCAGCGGCTCTGGAGCGCCGGCATGACCTGGGCGACTTCCTTGTCCTGCGAAAGCGCCGCCAGTCCCATCAGGATGAAGGCGATGGGAATGACGAACGCGCCCGCCAGCCGGTTTTTCGCGCGCACCTCGAAGATCGCGTATACAAGCCCCACGCCCCAGGCAAAATAGACGAGCGATTCATACAGGTTCGTCCATGGCGGCTGGTGCCAGCCCGACACAAACCACCGTGTCGTGAGGGCCGCCGTGTGGGCGGCAACCGTCACCCAGAGTATTCCCGTGGCAAGCCAGCCAACCGTTTTCGATTCGCGGGCCAGAAGGACGAGGTAAAATACCGTTGCCGCGAGGTAGCCGAATGACGAGACGGCAAACAGGCTTATCGATACATTGAACAGTCCATCATCCATCAGCGTCCCCTACTTCTCCCGTGCAGCGGCGCCTTCGACAGGCCGGGCGCCGGTTTCGGAGACAATCCGCTCGACCAGCGCCGTGAACCGGCGCGACACCGCGTCCTCATGCTTGTTCGAAAAAGCCGCGAGCGCCACCCCCTGCCCATCGAGCCTTACCCATACCTGCCGGTGAGGGATATAGAACGCTATCAGAAGCCCGATCACCATCATGGCGCAGCCTGCCCAGACGGCCTCGATGCCCGGATCGCTGGTGAGCTGCAGGCCGGTCACATACCGCGGGACAAACCGCTCCACCTCGAAAACATGACGGCCATTCCGCAACCGGTCGAGCCCCGGATAGTTCTGGAGAACCGGGAACACCTCGACCACGTTGCCGTCCGGATCCTTCTCCTCGATGACAATTGCCGGCCCCAGGTCGCCGCGGGATTCGGTCCGGAACTCCGGGATGAACTGGGTCACCTTGTAGACATGATCCGAACCCGCCACCCGGAACGGCTGGTCCAGTTCCGCTTCATGGGCGACGGGCACTGTCGCCTCCGGAGTCCCCATGAGCAGATGGGCCGTCCCGCCAGCCTTCTCGTAGGATGCCTGGTAGAAGGTGATGCCGCGGTAGGTATAGGGATGATTGACGAGAAGGTCGGTCTTCAGGACTTCCTTGCCGCCCTCGAAGAACGTCAGCTTCGACCGGAACTCCTTAGCCCGCTCGCTCAGCACACCGGTCTTGGGATCCCGGTAGAACTCGACCGAGAACTGGTCATTGCGGACCTCGAAGGGGAGTTCCATCCGGTAAACGACCGGTTCCAGCTTCTCATCCAGCCGGTCTACCAGCAGGAAACGGTGCGTGGCGAACCCTTCCAGTATCCGCATCTGGCCGTACGAAAACCCGCTCTTGCTGCCATAGTAGGAACCGAACGAGATAACGAGGATACCGACGTGGACAAAGTAGAGACCCAGCCGGTTGATCCGTCCGCGATTGACATAGAAATAAACCGATCCGTCCTTTTCTGCTTCGGTCACCCGGCCAAACACCGCGGCCAGCGCCGACCGGATCTGGCCCCGCTTCTCGACCGCTTTCGGAAGCGCCAGCCGGTCCCTGATGGACGAGGTGGTGAACTTCGACGGCGATGGCGTGGGCTGCCACTGGCGGAACAGCTTCCAGTGCTTGGGGAACCGGTCGAGACTCACCACGATCAGGGCAAGACACATGAGTCCCAGCGTGGCGTTGAAATACCAGGCGTTATAGAGATCGAACAGGCCGAGACGGTTGTAGAGCATGCCCCGGTCGCGGCCGATCCGGTCAATGTAACCTGTCACGTCGGAGATATTCCCTGTCACCTGCGGAACGAACGTCCCGGCCATCGTGAGCAGCGCAAGCAGGACGAGAAGCCCCACCCCGACCCGGACATCGGAAAAGAAGTTCCAGAGCAGCCGGTCCAGGCGGGACACGGCCCGGACAATGCCGCCGGAGGAGGAAATCGTGCGGTCTACCCCGCTGGACACGCTTCCGGTTGTGGTCTTGTCTGCATCCATCCTGTTTCAAAACGCGGGGTTAATCCGCGCCCTTGCGTAATCCGTCAAACGGCCGATCATGCGAAGAAACGGCCGGGGAATCAAGCTGGCATGGCCCCACGCCGGCTCCCTGCTGCCTAACTACCATCCCCCCGCGCCGGTGGACAGGATAGCTGTCATACCAGATCCCGCACGCTGCCCTGTTCGCCCTGTCCGGGTTGGGATAACCTGCCTACCGCTGCCTATGCCACGACTGGATATTCATCTTGGCGGACGACGGATCATCGAGTGCCCGGTCCAGGGGGAAGTCATCATGGGCCGCGGACCGGAGGCGACCGTCGTTTTGCCTGCCCCCGGCATCTCCCGCATCCATGCCCGGATCCGCCCGGCAAACAGCGGCTACGAGCTGGTTGACCAGTCCGTAAACGGAACGCTTCTCAACGGATCAGACGTCGAGGGTGCCGCCCCGCTTGCCGACGGCGCCTCCATCGGCATCGGCCCTTACAGGATCATCTTCAGCCTTGCCCCGGCCGGGCCGGCTGGCCCCACATCGGTAGCCCGGGCGCTTCCCACCCGGCTGCTCCGGGCAACCCCAGAACAGATCACTTGCGTGGCGGCCCGCCTCGAACTGCTGGGGAAGGCGAGGGGACCGGTATCGGCTGTGTTTCCCCTCCCCGACCGGGCTATCGCCGTGGGCAAGTCACCGGATTGCGACATTGTGCTTGCTGACGAGTTCGTCTCACGCCTGCACGCAAGGCTGGTTCCGGTTCCAGGCGGCTGGCGGATCGAGGATCTGGGATCAAGAAACGGCACCCGGATCAACGGCCGGGAAACCGGCGCCGCACTGCTTGCAGACGGCGACCGCATCCAGATCGGCAATCTCCGGTTCCTGTTCCGCCAGGAACTGCAGGCCGGCGACATGGGCGGCACCGAAGATGCCGGCGCAGAGCTCATGCGGGGTGAAACGCCCGCCATCGTCCAGCTCCGCCGTCTCGCTGCCCGTATCGCCCCAAGCAACGCCACCGTCCTTGTTCTCGGTGAAACCGGCACCGGCAAGGAGGTATATGCCCGGCTGGTGCACATGCTCTCGGCGCGGGCCGGCCAGCCGTTCATCGCCGTCAATTGCGGAGCCATCCCGGAGGCGCTCTTCGAAAGCGAGCTGTTCGGCCATGAGCCGGGAGCATTCACGGGAGCCATCAAGCGCAATCCGGGGCTGTTTGCTGCTGCCGCGGCCGGAACGCTCTTTCTGGACGAAATCGCCGATCTTCCTGTCCACTGCCAGGTCAAGCTGCTTCGTGCGCTGGAAAGCGGGACAGTCCGCCCCGTTGGTTCCACTACCGATATCCCCGCTGCGCCGCGGATCATCGCCGCCACATCCGCTGACCTTACTGCCCGGCTCCGGGAGGGGTGCTTCCGCGAGGATCTTTTCCACCGGATCAACGTCATCCCGGTCCGGATGCCACCGCTACGGGAGCGCAAAAGCGATCTGCCCCTCCTTGCCGCCTCGTTTCTGGATGGAGGCCGGTCGCTCTCCCCGGAAGCGCTGGACAAACTCCGCCAGCACGACTGGCCGGGGAATATCCGCGAACTCAGGAATACGGTTGAGCGGGCGGCGGTGATCTCCGATGGTCCTGCCATAGGCCCCGATGCGGTTTTCACCGGCAGCACCGCCGATGCGGCCGCGAGCGGCGGTTATCTGGCCAGCCGCCCGGAGTTCCAGGGGAAAACCCTCGACGAAATCGAGCGGGAAATACTCCGCCGGGTACTGGCAGACATGGGCGGCGTGCAGGCAAAGGCCGCCCGCGCGCTCGGGATTTCCCGGGGCTCGCTGCACGGGAAACTGGTCCGGCACGGGCTCATCCAGGTGGATGGGACGGACTGAATGGTTTCTGCCAAATGTCATGGAGACCGGCTTTCCGTTCCGGGTAGCATGTCCGTATGAATACAAGAGTGCGTTTCCGGGCGGCCATCGAGGCATTCAATCGGGAAGACTGGGACGATGCCCTCGACCGGTTTTCCGATCTCGAAGGGGAAACCCAGTCGGGCGCAGAGGAAAACCTGATCGAAGCGATGACCTGCCTGACGCGGGCCTATGCAAAGGTTCACGGCGGCGATATTGCGGATCCGCTCCACTACGATCAGGCACGTTACGAAGCCCAGCAGGCACTGGAGCACCTGGAGGAAGGGCTCCCGGAAACCGTGCTTGGCATCCGGACTCATAATCTTGAACACCGGGTAGAACAGTTTCTGGAAGCCGTGGGAATGAACGTCTCGCCACCCACGTTCAGGATCGAACTCCCTCCCGCCGAGCACAGTGACAGCGATTCAGAAGCGGCGGGCTAGGCCACCCTCACACCACCAGGTTCAGTATCTTGTCGGGGACAAAGATCACTTTCCGGAAGGGCTTGCCGTCCACTGCCCTGGCAACCGAAACGTCCGCCAGGGCAAGCTGCTTCACAGCCTCTTCAGTGGAACCCCTCGGCACTTCCAGCCGGGCCCGGAGCTTGCCGTTTACCTGAACGACAAGTGTGGCGGTCGCATCCACCAGATGCGCCTCACTCCACGCCGGGAAAGGTTCGTATGCGAGCGATTCCTGGTGACCGAGCCGAGACCAGAGTTCCTCGCCGATATGCGGCGCAAAGGGGGCCAGAATCAGCGTGAGCGTCTCAAGCGCACGCCGGGGCCGTTCGGTCCGGCCGGTCAGGTCGTTTACCAGTTCCATCATGGCGCTGATGGCGGTGTTGAACCGGAGGTTTTCGATATCCTCGGCCACCTTCTTCACCGTCCGCGAGAGCAGCCGGTCGAGGTCGTCCGGTACCGGCATATCCTTCACAGACGAATGAAGGGCACCTGAACGGTCATCGATCGCCACCCGCCACACCCGGTCCAGGAACCGCCGGACACCAGCGACTCCGGACGTAGACCAGGGTTTCATCTGGTCCAGAGGCCCCATGAACAGTTCAAAGAGCCGCAAACTGTCGGCCCCCGCCTGCTCGACCACCTGCTCCGGATTCACGACGTTGCCCCGGGATTTGGACATCTTCTGGCCGTCCTCGCCCAGTATGAGCCCCTGGTTGAACAGCCTCGAAAACGGCTCCTTCGTATGGACAAGCCCCAGATCGAAAAAGACCTTGTGCCAGAACCGCGAATACAGGAGGTGCAGGACCGCGTGCTCGGCACCGCCCACGTAAAGATCCACCGGCATCCAGTAGTTCTCGGCCTCTTTCGACCACGCTTCACGGTCATTACGGGGATCGATGAACCGGAGAAAGTACCAGCTTGAGCCCGCCCACTGGGGCATGGTGTTCGTTTCGCGCCGGAACTTTCTCCCGCCGTGATCAAGCACCAGCCACTCCTTTGCCTTCACCAGCGGCCCCGCCGGGTCGCCCGTCGGCTTGAAGTCGGCCAGCTCCGGCAACGTGAGCGGCAGGTCGTCCGGCGAGAGCGGGACCAGATCTCCGGTTTGCACGTCATGCAGGACCGGGATCGGCTCTCCCCAGTACCGCTGACGGGAAAACAGCCAGTCCCGCAGCTTGTAGCGGACCGCCTTCTTTCCCGCTCCCTTGCGTTCCAGAAACGCGGTGATCTTCGCCTTGGCGTCGGGAACGCCAAGGCCATTGATCTCAGGCGAGTTCACCAGGATTCCATCGCCCGTCCATGCGGCTTTCTGCACGTTTTCGCCACCCGAAACCACTTCCCGGACCGGAAGCCCGAACTTGCAGGCGAACTCATGGTCCCGGGTATCGTGGGCAGGAACGGCCATGATCGCGCCGGTTCCGTACCCCATCATCACGTAGTCCGCTATCCAGACCGGAACGCGCTCGCCATTGACCGGATTGATGGCATGTGCGCCGGTAAAGACGCCCGTCTTTTCACGGGTATCATCCGTGCGGGTAATCTCGGTCTCCCTCGCAGCCTTTTCGGCGTACGCTGCCACACCGGCCTTCCGGTCAGGAGCCGTAATATGGCGGACCAGCGGATGCTCCGGCGCCAGCACCATGAAGGTCGCCCCATAAAGCGTGTCCGGCCGGGTCGTGTAGACCCTCAGCTTGCCATCGAGGCCCGCTGCCTTTGCCTTTCCGGCGGCTTCGGCGTCCAGTTCGAAATCGACCTCCGCCCCCTCGCTTTTCCCGATCCAGTTGCGCTGCATCAGCTTGATCGGCTCGGGCCAGTCGAGGCCGTCCAGATCGTCCAGCAGACGGTCGGCATAGGCCGTGATTTTGAGCATCCACTGGCGGAGCATGAGCCGCGTGACCGGGTGTCCTCCACGTTCACTCTTGCCGTCAATCACCTCCTCGTTGGCCAGCACTGTGCCCAGTGCCTCGCACCAGTTCACCGGGACTTCGGCCATGTAGGCGAGGCCCTTTTCGTAGAGCTTCAGGAATATCCACTGGGTCCAGCGGAAATAGGCAGGGTCAGTCGTGTCGATCTCCCGGTTCCAGTCATAGGAAAAGCCGAGCTGGCGGATCTGGCGTCGGAACACCTCGACGTTCTTCGCCGTCGTCTCCCTGGGATGCGTTCCCGTCTGGATGGCGTACTGCTCGGCCGGCAGTCCGAAGGCGTCCCACCCCATCGGGTGCAGGACATTGAACCCGCGCATCCGCTTGTAGCGGGCCATGACGTCGGTCGCCGTATAACCCTCCGGATGGCCCACATGGAGCCCGGCGCCCGACGGATACGGAAACATATCAAGGATGTAATACTTGGGTTTGGCGGGATCGAAACCGGCTTCGCCCGGATTCGGGGTCCGGAACGTCTTGCGTTCCAGCCAGTATTGCTGCCAGCGCGGTTCGATCTGGGCCGGGTTATAGGAGTGGTTCTCGTCGCTCATGGGATGCAATCCCGCCTTCCGCGGGATGCAATCCCTAACGCGGCTGAGCGGGCGGGCGCAAGTCCGGCGGGATATTCCGCTTCCCCCAAAACAGTCCGGCCCGCCTCATTGAAGGGGCGGGCCGGATCTGCGTGTGCGTGGCGCGGAGGAGTCAGCCGCGCGCCATCCTCACATCAATAGGTCATGTTCCAGCTGTCGAGCAGCCAGGTGGCGGTGTTGTCGTCGCCCACCACACCGTAGGCCTTGAAGCTGGCGCCGGTCGCCGTGAAGTCGGCCACCACGAAGTTCAGCTCCTTGGCGATCCGCTGGGTGTAGGAGCTGGAGTTCGTGCCGGACAGGGGTGAGCCGCCGCCACCGGTCACGAGGTAGGTGATGCCGTCCTTGACCGCACGCTCGTAGTTGTGAACATGACCGGTGACGACCGTCTTCACACCGTACTGCTGGTAGAGCGGGAACAGGGCGTTGAAGCCGCTGTCCACGCCTCCATCGCCCACCGCCGGCTGGTGGTGGCTGACGACGATGTGCTTGATCGCCGGGTTGTTCTTCGCAGCGGCCAGATCCGACTGGATGAAGGCGTACTGCGCGGTCCCCGGAGCGAACGTGCTTGGGCAGGTGCCCGACGAGTTGCAGCCGTTCGAGTTGATCACGAGGAAGTGCACATTCGCGTAATTGAACGAGTAGTAGTCGAAATCGCCGTTCCCCGGAACCATGAAGTAGGAATCGTAGAGGGTATTGCCGAGGCCCAGGCTCGCGTCAGCAAGACCGAAGAACCAGGCAAAGTCGTGGTTACCGTAAACCGGGTAGAACGCCGAGTTGCCGAGCAGTTCCTTCTCCTGCTTGAAGAAGTTGATCACGTCGCCCTCGTCCTGGCCCAGCATGCCGAAGTCGCCGGAGTTCAGGTAAACGTCGGGCGCGGTGTTGAGAGCGGCACGCGAGACGGCGCGGTGATCGTCGTCCTCGCCGGCCTCAAGGAACCACGCTTCCGGTCCGTACCCACGGCGGGTGTCGCCGAGCATGACGAGACGGAATGGCTCGCTCGTGCTGGAAGGAGCGGTCGTGAACGAGTTGATCGGGCTCATCTGGTCGGCGAGTTCGATCCGGTAGTAGTATTTCTTGTTCTGCTGGAGACCGTTGATCTTGACCTTGTGGATCCTGATCGTACGGGAATCGGTGAGCAGCGAGGCTCCCGAGAGGTTGGCCTGCGTGCCGATCCGGATCTTGCCGGCAGCGGCTTCCGAGCTCTCCCACATGACATCAACGCTGGTGGTCGTGGCGTTCATCACCACCGGGTGAACCCGCAGGGTAATGGGCGGCGGGCTGCTGCCGCCGGCCAGCGCAAAGCGCGGGGCCAGAAGCACCGCAGCCAGGATAACGAGATAACGGATCGTGTGGACCTTCATGACTGACTCCTCTTGATCTTCCTTAGTAAACAGGCACCAGAGTGACCTTGGTTTGGCCTCCATGAAGCAATCCTCATGCCAGCAGTAAAATCCCGTGTAACCTGCTAAAACAACTCATGTTTCCCATAACCGACCTAGGTTAACCATGTTGGCGAAATACAACCATAATCGGGGTGAACCCCGGAGAAGCCGGCCGCCGCCAATCTGTTTTCCTTGTGATTACAGCCAGTTACAGGGAAATGGCGATTTCCAGCCACTTTGGAGGTTTCCATACGTCGCCGGGAGGGTATTTCAGCCTTCGATTCCGAACTTCTCGAGACGGCTCCGGAGCTGCGCCCGGGTGAGCCCCAGCAGTTGCGCTGCGCGGGTCTTGTTGAACCGGGCCTGCTGGATCGCCTGCTCAACGAGGGTCCGTTCCAGCTCTTCCAGGTTGAGGCCGCCCACGGGCAGGCTGAAACCGGCCGGGACCGGGGTCGATACGGCTTCGGCCGCCCCCCGCAGGTTGAGATCCCGCGCCGTCACATTGAGTCCCTCGGCCAGGATCACGGCCCGTTCCAGCAGGTTGCCCAGCTCGCGCACGTTCCCTTTCCAGGGGTGTTCTTCCAAATCCCTCGCGGCCTCCGGTGTAAACCCCCGCAGGGGCTTGCCCATCTCGGAAGCGAACTTTTTCAGGAAGAACTCGCCCAGCAGGATCACGTCCTCTTTCCGCTCCCGAAGCGGCGGAATGTGAACCGGGAAGACGTTGATCCGGTAAAACAGGTCTTCGCGGAACTCCCCCTGCGAGACCATCTGCTCAAGATTCCGGTTCGTGGCGCAAACGATCCGGCCCGTAAATGGCATGACTTCCCGGCTGCCCACGGGAGTAAATTCACGTTCCTGGAGCACACGAAGCATCTTGGCCTGCACCGGGAGCGACATGTCGCCGATTTCGTCCAGAAACAGCGTCCCGCCACCCGCCTGCTCCAGCAGGCCCGGCTTGGTCCTGTCGGCGCCGGTGAAGGCGCCCTTTTCGTAGCCGAACAGCTCGCTTTCCAGCAGCGTGTCGGGAATGGCCGTGCAGTTGACTGCGACAAACCGTTTCTGGCGGCGGTCGGAGTTGTAGTGGATAGCCCGCGCCATCAGCTCTTTCCCGGTTCCCGACTCGCCTGTGATCAGCACCGTCGTCTGGCTTTCGCCCGCCACCTTGGAAGCCAGTTTCAGCGTGGCGAGCATCTTCTCCGACCGGGTCACGATATTGCTGAAGTCGAACCGCTCCCGCACCTCGTCGCGGAGCGCCCGGAAGTCGCTCAGCAGTTCGCCGAACTGCAGGGCTTTCTCGACACTGAGCGCGATCTTCTCCTTATCGAACGGCTTTTCGATGTAGTCGGACGCGCCCTCCTTCACCGCCTGCACGGCCGACTCGATCGATCCGTGCGCCGTGATGATGATGACCGGGCTTTCGTTCCCCTGCTGCCGGAGCCTGCGGAGCAGTTCCACCCCGCCCATGCCGGGCATGATGAGGTCGGTCAGGATCAGGTCCACCTGCCGTCCTTCCAGAACCTTCAGCGCATCCTCGCCCGATTCCGCATGCAGGCAGGTGACATTGAGACGGGCGAGTATCTTCTCCAGCACCGACCGGAGCCGTTCCTCGTCGTCCACTATGAGTATCCGTCGCTGGCTCACCGGGACTCCTTGCCGGAGGGGACTGCCGGGTCTTCGGCCGGGAGCCGGACCGTGAAGGTGGTCCCCTCTCCCGGCCGGGTCACGAAGGTCAGGGTTCCTCCATGTGCTTCCACAATACGCCGGGAGATGGCAAGCCCCAGCCCCGTGCCCTTCGCCTTGGTCGTATGAAAAGGCTGGAACAGCTTCGCCTGCACATCCTCGGGGATACCAGCCCCTTGGTCGATCACATCAATGGCGGCCGTCTCCCGGTCCCGGCGAAGGATGAACTGGACACTGCTCTCCGGCGGGGCCGCCTCGACGGCATTGGACAGCAGGTTGAGAAGCACCTGCTTCAGCTTTTCCACGTCGGCACGGACCCTGTGCGGGCCGGCATCGGCCGAGTGGAACCGGATCTGGACCTTTTTCTCCCGCGGAGGATCGAAAAACACCAGCACCTCGTCGATCACATCGCCTACCGTTACCGGCTCCAGCTCAAGTTTCTGGGGCTTCGAATAGTCGAGCAGCGTACGTACCATCCGGTCGAGCCGGATCACCTCCTGCCGGACATGCCCCAGCATTTCCGTCCGGGTGGCCGGATCGCTGTCATCCATGACCACTTCCACCGCTCCCTTGATGACCCCGAGCGGGTTCTTGAACTCATGGGCGATCACGCTGGAAAACATGCCAATCTCCGCAAGCCGCTCCTGCTGCTCGGCGTCCAGCCGGTCCTCGGCAGAGCGGAGCCGCTGGGCGAAGAACCAGCTCGCATACGACACCAGGGTCAGGAACGGGAACAGCGAAAAGGCATATGCCCCGGCGAACCGCGCATTGGCCTGCATCCCCTCGAACGGCGAGGTCGCGAAACTGTGCCGGGGCAGAACCCCGTAGATTTCCAGCATGCACACGCCATAGAAACTGAGCGCACTGAAAGCGTTCAGGAAAATGGCGTTCCGGAAACTGACGAACACGCTGCAGCCCACTGCCACGAGGAAATACGAGCCAACCATGAAGCTCCAGATGCCGCCGCTGAAATGGACCAGCACGGCAATCAGGCCGATGATGATGACCATGCCGAAGTTCACGACGGCATACATCGAAAGGGGGTCCGGCGCATTGGCGTAGATATACCGGGCGATGATGCCCATGGTGAGGACGGCGACCACAACCCCGGCCCCCGCGATCCCGAGGGTCGTGTCCACCACTTCCAGCCACCACAGGGGGAAGAACATCACCCCCATCATCATCACGCAGGTGTCGACGTACCGCGTTCCCCAGATGAGGCGCTTTTTCTCCTCCTCGAACCGGACCGATCCGGCCCCCGGCGCTGCAATCTGCACGGCGGCTCCCCTAACTGGCTGAATGGATGCTGGTTCCCAGCCTAACACGGACGGTATCCGGAGGGGGAGACTGGTCAGAACGGCCCCCATCCGCAGGGCCGGAACGCATCCCGTTTTTCCGCCCTGCCCGCTGTTGACGCCCCCGCCCGGCCCCGCTATCACTGCGCGCGGGAGATTAGCTCAGTTGGTAGAGCAGCTGACTCTTAATCAGCGGGTCGCCGGTTCGAGCCCGGCATCTCCCACCACACCTTTCCCCGGCAACTAAACCCCTGGTATCCCTGTCAGATTGCAGGAATGGGTCCATTACGGCCGGTTCCGGCTGAAACCGCCCGAA
>JAHCIT010000020.1 GCA_026129095.1 Deltaproteobacteria bacterium | reverse complement strand
AGGGCGAACGGCCTTCGGTCCCATGCCCGGAAGGCGTATCATTTCCGCGTGTCAGGACGTGTCCCTGTAAATGGGTGGGGCGAAAACCGCCGGAGATGGGTGCCGAGCGGCTAATAACCAAGCACGGACCGCCGCCGTCCCGCAGTCGTATTAAAGCCGGACGGCAGACGGGCCGGAGTCGGTTTGCGACGCACCGGCGCAGGACGGGAGCTAGGACCGGTTTTACCGGAGACACCACCGCAGACGGGCGGGGATCGGTACCGGGTGTTTGGGTTGGGCCAAGACCACAGTTATTGAAATGACGTTGGGCCTTTGGGGTTAATAATCCGAAGCCCCCACCACCTACCGTGCGGTAATGATCCATTAGTGAAATGCGACAAACTCCTGGAATTGCGGGACTTTTATGCAATCTGTTCTGAGGCTCATACATCATCAAGGTGGGAAAATGAGCAAAAGCCCCCACCTTGCCCACACTGGAGTCCTACCTAGCCCTAACCCAAGCCCCCACCATTCAACTATCTATTTCTGTTGAAGAAACTGGAAAGGTTAGGGCTAGGTGGGGGCTTTTGAGTTCTACACCCCTTGGGCCCCGGAGTTCTATCGAAGCTGAAAGCCCTATACACAACTGTGCCCTTTTCAGGGATACTGCTGTGGAAGGGTTTTCCGTTTCGCTGGAAGCTATGTCGCCATAACTACTGCTGAGACGGTGCCAGCGGTGGTCACAAGAAACTCGTCAACCAGTGCGCCGGTTTCGATGATCTCGGCGGCATGATCGAGGCAGAAGGTTCCAAGATCATCACCATCGGCCCGCCAGCTTAAGACCATGCCAATCGACGCTTCGGTCTGAAGCGTTTTCTTGGATGGGATTAGAGAGCACTACCTTGCCTCGCTCTCTCTTTCGATCAGATGGCCACTGGCCGCTCGACGGCGAGAGTTTGCATAGCTACGAGAGCCCACACAGGTCATGCAAGGTACGGTTGCATCAGAAATAGAGTGGCGGCTGTCGCTCTACCGCAGCATCATCGATTTCTGCCGTGAGGGTGGGTTTTCGTTCGGCCGGTTTCTGGCTCTGGTACCGTCCCGGCTTCGACTCGCCGTCGGCGAGTCGGCGGCCAAAATGAGGATACCGGTAGCACTTCCCGAAAACACGCTGACCCACTGGAAGGCATTACTGATGCCTGCGGCGGTCCCGCCTCTTGCCGGACCATGTGTTAATGGTACCGACGAACTGAGGCGAGCGATTCGCTACGCCCAGATCGGAAGCGATATTGATCCGGTTGGTGCAGCATTGTGGTTCCCGGCAAGCGGGCGGGCGCTGGCTGCTGATGCAAGCTCCATGTACCTCAAGGGGTTTGCCGAAGTGGGCGCTGGCGAGGGTGGCGATGAAACTGCCTATTTGGTTCATCTGCTGGTTGTCGAATCATTGCGAAAGGCCATTGCACTGCTGCCGGATGCTGCGCACGGGGTGAACCAGTGCATTGTTCCTCCACTGTTGCAGCTTGGGTTGAAAGGACTTCTCGAAACCGGCGCCGTAGAGGGCGACGCCCTTTCTGCGCGGTTGGGATTTCAGTTTGCGGTCACAGTGTCCCCACTGTCTATGGGAGCATCTGTAGACGATCTGCTGACGGTGCCGGTCAATCCGTACCGGACGACGGCGGGCGCGGTATCAATGGCGCGCAAGCTCCTCCCGGAGGCGATCGAAAATACAGATCTCGAGCAGATTCATCTCATGCTGACAGACAGGCTGGCTGCTGATGCCACCCAGAAAGCGACCCTGAGTCTCGATCTGCTTGCTGAAGTGGTAAGGGATTTGCTGCTCCTCATTCTGCTCCAGACAAGCCGTCTGGAGACCGAGAAGGGGCTCCAGGCGGGCCGCCAGATGGCCGCTTCCGGAAAGATGCTGGAAAGCTGCCTTGCCGACCCGCGGAAGCGGGAGCAGTTCCGGGGATGGGCTGACGGCCAGAAACGGGTGGCCGGGCAGCCCGCGGAAATTCTCGGCGCAATGCTGGTAAAGGCTCCACAGGTAATGGCAGGCCAGATGGAACCGCTGGGCCGGCATGGCGATCTGAAAGCCCGTGCCCGGCTGGCGGCCGCCGGGGCAATAGTCCTTGTGCTGGATGAGCGGGTCGAGCGCATGAAGCAGGATATCCTGAAGCTGGTGGATTTCCTGCCACCAGTCCATCAGGAGTCCACCTACCGTTCCGGCAAATGCTACCGGTTGGAACCAAGCCCGGCCCCACTTTACCAGATCGCCGAAGAACGCCAGGAAGCGCATCTCTTTGTCGATCTCAAGGATTTCACCAAACGCACCGCCAGCATCAAGGAAGCCGCCATGGGCGATTTCCTCCGCCGGTATTTCTACGCGCCGATTTTTGATCTGGCCCGGAAACTTCAGAATGGCAATGAAAAGGCGCTCGCCATCTCCAACATCGTTGGGGATGCTGCCGGTTTCAGGGGAGAGATTATGCCGATGGTGTCGCTAGCACTTGGCATTCGTGACATTTTGAAACAGGCCGCGGAAGAGTTGGTGCAGAATATTCCCGATATCCTCGGCGGCGGCACGGAGGCCGTCGCCGAGATTGATGCGGAAATCGGGAACTGGAGCGAGCGTCTGCGGGAGATCGATTCCAGCATGGCAGCTGCTTCCGCCGGTAGTGTGCATCAGCTACAGATGGCAGCAGCGCGCAAGGAAATCCTGGACAGGATCGAAATGCTGAACTTGGTGAAAGAGGAACGGATAGCCGGTACGGTTGGCTACGGCGTCGAGGCAGGAGCATATGTTGCGTTCGGTGCGGCCGCAGAGGTTGTTGACCTCAGCCAGGTGGCGCTTGGTCTGATGGCTCCAGCGGTCAATGAAGCGTCAGGTTACACCTCGGTAACGATTGCCGAGAGGCTCAATGAGGCAGCACGCGGAACGGCACGATCCGGCATACTGCGGGCTGAAAGGGAACTTCGGGTCCAGAGGGCCAGGGAAGAACGGAAAAGTCCCCGTGCCTCCATGCCGTTTCAGGTCAGTGTCGGCAGGAGCTACCAGCTTGATGTCCCGGTGTCTTCGGGGGACGCCATTTCCGAGGCAATTACGAGTGGTGACAAGGCCGCAGCCACGGCAGCAATTCAGGAGTTTGCCCGCCTGCTTCATGGGAAAGTTCAGGAGCAGGTCAAAAGCCGTGGCGGGCTTCCCGATTCCCTGAACCGGTCGGCGGAGTTCTACAATGCCGGTTGCGCCATGTCTGCAGCCTCTCTGGAAGCCTACCGGGCGGCAGCTGGAGAGAGCCTGAAGTTTCAGGAGATTACAGTTCCGCAATCACGGCTGCCGGCGGAGTTTCTGTCCAAATGGGTGTTCGAATTCGATGTGGAGCGGTTTCAGGTCGTTACCCGGACTGACTCCGGAGCACTGATGTACGTGCTTCGCTATGCGGGGGAAGCATCATTCAAGGGGTTCGAAAAGGAGGGAGGGATCGGGGTATGGGAGATTATCCTGGCAGACTCTCCGTTCGCCCGTGACCTGGTTGCCTGGCACTGGGGTGATGTCTCCAGTTCCTCGAATAAAGCCACAGGCAGGCAAACACTGCAATGAGCATGGCGATCGGTTCGCTGGTCAAGGCGCTTAGCCGGTCGCTGAAGGCGGCTGGATATTACGACGATGCACACCCCATTCTCGCACAAGTCCGCAAGCAGGCACTCGACGCTCTTCAGCAGTCCTGCCAGAACGCACCAAACGTCACGATCGGCACGATCGGCAGCAAGCTGGTCTTTGATCCAACTGCTGCGCCTCTTTCGGATCCGGCATCGGTCCAGCTTGCGGAACACCTTTTCGCCCGATCGATTGTCGCCATCCGTCTCGAAAAGTCGGCAGGGCCAAGGGATCTTGCTGGCCTGATGGCGAGTATTGGCGAAACGGTTGACAAGGCCCATGCGGCCGGCGGTTACGTTGCGCTTCTGGAGCGCCAGCAGGTCCAGGGAATCGTGCTGGTCGAGGTGGATTTCGACGCACTGTTTACGGGCCGTGATGTGCAGATATCCGACATCGCCGGTCAGGACCAGGTTGTTGAGCGGACCCTGAGAGATGTCCTCAAGATCAAGGACAAGCGGGCCCAGGTGGGGGATGGAGTAGGTATTGATATCGCCGCCCTCGCGACGCCGGAATCGCTGGGCGGCTTTTTGGACGAACTGCTCGATAAAGCCGAACCCGGTGTCGTTGACAAACCGGGCAATACAGGAGGGCCGGCTGGGAGTAGTGGTTCTAGCAGCGGCAGCCCGCAAGCCGGGAAATCCGCGGGAGTTGCCGGCGGGAAGGTCAAGTCGCGAATTGGCGGCGGTGGTAACGTCAGGATTGAGGCACTCAATCCTGACGATCTGGCCGAACTGGCTGCCAAGGCGTGGTATGGCCATCACCAGTATATGCGCGACGCTGGCACGCCGAAAGAGGCACTGGCCGACAGTGCCAAATTGATGGCATCGGTGATGGCCCGCCTCCGTCCGGACGCACGGTTTGTCATGCTCCAGAAGCTCACCTCCCGGGCCCAGTCGGAAAACCCGCCAGAGTCGGTGAAGCAGGGGAACAAGAGCCTGTCGCAAACGGTATCGGACGGCCTGCTGGTCGAAGCCATTCAGGCAATGCTCAGCAACCAAGGGACCGATCCGGAGATGGTCCAGGCGGTGGCTGACCTGATGCAGCAGATCCGTCCGATCGAGTCCGAGCGAAAGCGTCTGCTGGCCGAGCTCGATGTGGGTATGAAAAAGACCGGCCATCCGGTCGATGGAATCATCTGGCAGGAACTCCAGTCGAAAGCGCTCAAATCGAACGGGCTCGGAATGCTGGAGCTGTCATTCCGCGAAACAATGGATTCGCTGGTTGTCGCCGCACAGGAGCGCATCCAGTTGTCCGATGGCCCCGGGCCGGTTCGCCAGGCTCTCGACACCCTGCAGCCAGAGGCAATCCTGGCCCGATACAAGGATATCTGGATGGGTGTGATGACCCGGATGACCCGGCCACCAGACTCATTGCTGGCATCGGGCACCGATCTCGCAAAAGTCCTGGAAGTCCAGAAACTCGAGAAGGCGTCGAGTGAGGTGCTCGCTTTTCTGCTCAGACAGTCAGAGCGGACTACCCAGTCCAGTGCCTTGCATATCCAGCTTCGGGAGTATTTTTCCGGGGCAGATGGCTCCAGGCGGGCCGTTCAGGTGGCGAAGGATTATGAATGCCGGGGTCCGGTGATTGCCGAAGCGATGCTGGATGCACTGGAAAGCCCAACTGATACGCGGACCAAGGAAATGCTCCTGGAAAGGTTCAAGGGTATCGATCAGGCAGGGCTGAACTCAATCGCCGTTATGGCGCAGAATGCCCGGCCAATCAGGGTTTTCAACCTGATTCGCATTGGATACGGCCTCAATCCCCGCACCGGTTCCCAGATAGCACGACTGGGGCTGCGTAATCGTGATGATCTCGCCAAGGAGATGGCGTTGAAGGCGCTGGCCGACTATCCGGTTCCGGAAACCTTTACCGTACTGGCCGCTGTTGCTGGAGTGAACAGCGACGAGGAAGCCCAGAAGCTGTTGCATCTGGATCCGAAAGAGCCAACAACGGAGAAACGCCTGAGGAACTATCAGTCCCTGTCGATCTCGATACTGGGCAGTTCCCAGGCGTCGGGAGCGGTCCAGTCACTGTGGAGTCTGCTCACAAGGGAAGCGGGTTTCGGGAAGGGGCATATTGACCAGTTTCGTCCGCTTGTGGCCAAGGCGCTCAGTGCAAATGCCACCCGTGAGGCCCGTGCGGCTCTTGCCGCCGGCCTGAACAGCAAGAACAAGGCAGTCCGTGAAGCCTGCTCACGTTACGCAAAGGAAGCGGGTGGCTGACATGGGAGCAAGCCCTCAGGATACCGCACGAGATCTGGCGCAACGGCTTGCTGGAGCAAGCCACAGCAGGCGCCTTTACGCCAAGGGCAGTGCAATCTGGCAAAACACGCTGGATGCGCTGATGAGCGAAATTTCCGGGTTCTTCCAGACGACAGGGCTGTCTGAGCTTACCGTCGCACTTCTGGGTGATGGACTTGCAGTTGGTGGTGTGCCCTTCACAAAGATGCCAGCCAATGTGGTCCGGTTTGTCGCGCAGCTGAGGCTGCGCGATATCGAAATCATCTCGCTCAAGCCGGGCTGCACGGCCACGGACATCGAAACGATGCTCTCCTTTCTGTCGGCGGAAACGGCGGAAGTCGCCGCCGTCAATGCGAATGTCTGGCTGAAGGAACGGGGAGTCGAGACGATTTCCATCAAGCATCTGAAACTGATGCGGGCTGCCAACATGGGGAGCTTCCGGGAGGTCTACCGGATGGGCAGCACCGTCATGCGCAAGCAGTTTGAAAAGGCGGCGCAGGCCGGTGTCGTTGATCTTGGCCCGGTCATGGACCTCGCCAAGACACTGATGGACATGGTGGTCGGCTCGAATTCACCCGTGGCAACACTGCTCGCACTTCGCGATCGTGACGACTTTTCCTATATCCATTCGGTAAATACGGGAACCATCGCCGGATGCCAGGCGGCCGCCTTGGGGCTTTCAGAGCATGAAATCCAGGAGATATCCACGGCGGGGCTGCTGCACGACATCGGGAAAACGGTTTTGCCGGTGGAGCTCACCGGAAAGCGTGGGCCGCTTTCACTTGAGGAAATGCAGATGCTCGGCCGGCATACGATTGAAGGGGTCAAGATACTGCTGGCAAGCCAGGGCGGGAACCGGATTGCCGCCATCGCTGCATTCGAACATCACCGGACGCCATCGGCAGACCGGAACGTGCCCAGCCCCCTGATGACCAGCCAGCTTGTTGCACTGGCAGACACATTCGATGGCCTGAGAACCCTGCGGCCCTTTGACGATCACCTCTCCATGCAGGGTGCGCTTGCGTTCATGTATGCAAAGCTGCGGAACCGGTTCAACCCCTATCTGCTTGGCCGGTTTGCGACCATGTGCGGAATGTTTGCCAAAGGGGACATGGTCCGGCTCTCAACGGGTGAACTGGCACAGGTAACTGAGCCTCACGCGGAAAGCGCGCTGCACCCGGCCGTCGAAATCTTGGAGCAGGAAACCGGAAAGCTGGAGCCCGGGCTCATCATTGACCTGACGGAGTTTGCCCGGGCGACGCCACCAGTGAGCATTGTTCTTCCCGTCACGGCGGCATTTGCCGATTTGCAGCCGGATGAACTGGACTGGCTCGGCTGATGCGACGAAGGCTAGGCCCAAACGAAAGCAGCCGTTCCTTTTAAAGGAACGGCTGCTTTCGTTTGGAAGAACGGACTACTGTTTGTCAGCTTTAGTGGATTTGTCCGGCTGATCTGCCTTCTTGTGCTTGCCGCAACATCCTTTTTTGCATTTGCCGCACCGGGGGCACTCGCTGGCGCTGCACTCTGTCTTGCCGGCAGTCCAGAACATGGGCTCTCCAGTCACGCCAGCCTTTTCCATGGCGCTCTTGAGGTCGGCGCTGTCAGCAAATGCCTTGGCCGCGGCGGCATCGGCAAAGTGGACAACGACGGTCACGTCATTGTCGTCGCCATCGGTCCGGAACACCTTGGCCATTTTGGCGCCGGCCTTTTCACGTGCCTCGCCATGCTCGTCGTAAACCTTCCGCCATTCGGCGTAATCTTTTACCTTGTGCCGGATAAACAGTGTCACGCTGTCCTTGCCGCAGTCCATCTTTCCCTTGTCACGTCGCGGGCACTCGGTCTTTTCGCAGCGCTTATGGCAACAGTCGTGCATCCCCTTGCCACCGCAGGCACCGAGCAGGAACACGGCAGCGGCGAGAACAAATCCATGACGCAGTTTCATTGGTTATTTTCTCCTTGTTCTGAATGGTTTCAGGCAATCGCCAATCGGGAAAGCCTGCCTTATAACCCACGGAAATACCAGTTATGATGAAGCAAGTTTCATCTGGTCAGGGAGGAGTTTGCCCCTGCTGACAGGATTTGTCCTGCCGGTTACGATGCATCCATGGCTGAACGGACATCACTTTCTGTGGCTCATTTCCGGGCTCTCAGGTTTAGGAAACTCGGTGAGGGGGTGCGGTACCGCGAAGTGCACCTAGAGAACCTGATGCTCTGCTACTACGAACTGGAGCCCGGGGCCCGGCATGGTGGAATAGCCGGCGAGGGGCGGATCATTCATGTGGTGGAAGGCGATATCACGGGATCGACCGGCGGCACTGCGTTCGCCATAGGGCCGGGAGAAGTGGTGTTGGTTGAGTCCGGGGCCGAGTTTCAGTGGCATTCAGGTTCCCGTACACGGCTGATTGAAGCGCGCAGCCGTGTGGTACCCGAAGATATTATCCCAATCGATTGATTGCTCACCTGGCGGCAGCTCGTGCGTTGGGCGTTATGCCAGGCGCCAAGTAACGCCGTCTGGCTTGAGTGCATCCAGAAAGGCAGCGGGGTCGAATGCCATCGCTGTGGAAATCACGCCATACCGGCGGGGCGGGCCCTTCAGCAGGAAACGCGCCCCTTCGACAGCAATGGAGGCCGTGATGCCATAGGGGTCGTGGCCGCTCACTGCACAGATCTTTTCTGTCGAATCGCGCCGGGCACGGGCGACGACCTTGAACTCGCTGCGACGTCCCACTTCATAATCGGGTGGATCCTGAAAGCGGTCAACTGCCCAGTCGGTGACTTTTCGCAGGGGACCAGCAGTGGCAAGAGACAGGGCCATCGTGCCGTAGCGTGCAGCCCGGACAAAACGGGGCGGCATAACGAGGCATGTCCGGACCAGAGAAACATCGGCATAACGGTGGATGTTCAGGGGTTCCCCGCCCGGAATGGTCAACGCTGCACGGCTCTGGCTTTCGCCAGGGAACCGGATCTCATTCATGACGGCGCCCGGCTTTTCTTCTACCAGCCGTCCCCGGTCCCATATGAGACAGGGCTCGCTGAACATCCTGAAGGCGGACTTTACGGTTCCACGGGAGGCTCCCGCGCCCCGGACGTAATTGAAGACTTCCACCCGGTCTGCCCGGTTATGGAGCGGTTCAAGGGCGAGAGTCGCGGCGCATTCGCCCACTGCGTACTCGAATGCCTGGGCGCAGATGACAACCTTCTTTTTTGCCTGGGCGACGGCATCATGGTTCTCAATCATCCGTAGCATGTAATCCTGCTCGCCGGTTGTATCGAGGTAGTGGACGTTCTGCTCAAGTGCGGCGCGTACCACCGGCTCGCCGTAATCACCGAACGGACCTACTGTATTGATCACGACGTCCACGCCCCGGAACAGGCCGGCAAGTGTTGTGGGGTCGTCAGGGGTAGCAATCCGGTATTCGACCGGCTGCGGGAGAGAGTCCTTCAACTGGACCAGTTTTTCCTCATTCCGGCCAGCGATCACGAACGGCACATCCTTGCGTGCCAGTTCACGTGCCACGAGCGTCCCGGTATAGCCGGTCGCTCCAAGAATCATCACGGTTCCCATTTAAGAATGAGATCTCCCAAGCCGGATACGGGCAGGCTTGCCCAGGTGGCGGGCGAAAATATCATCCACGATCCGGGCATCCCCCTGGCGAGGGATGCCCGGGAGGGGTTACTTCTTTTCCTGTCCCTTCTTTTCGCCACTCTGGCGGGCCTCTTGCCCCTTGGCGCTGGCCTTTTCGTCGCCTTTACCCTTCTTGTCGTCGCTGGAGAGGTCGGCTTTCTTCGACGTGTCCTCAATAGTGGCGTCGGAAGCGCTCTTGAGCTCCTTGTTCAGGACTTTGCTGGTTTGGCTCTTGCCGTCCGTCACCTTGTCAATCTGCTTGTCGGCCGCTTTCTTTGTTTCGCCTTCGGCTTCCTTCCGGACAGCGTCATTGGTGGATTTTTGTATGCGCTTGAGTGCGTCCGCCGAAATAGCGGTGAAGGGAAGCGTGATGATGCCAATTGCGAGAGCCATGCCGAGTGTACGGATTTTCATGTTTATCTGCCTTTCATGCAATTCAGGATGACCGGGATCGGCAAGGATTGTGCCGCACCGGGGAGTCAGGTTCAACCCCGGGTGCTCCGGCGTGTGGTCAGGCCGGATTGTATCGCCTGGGCGGAGCCGGTAGCCTTGCCGGAGAAAACGGATATCCGCGCTCTCCTGCTGGTAAGTGAAAGGAAACGCATGAACGCCCGCCCCCGGACATTTGGCGAACTCAAGGCTTCCGAATACCCGGCCTTTACCGTGCGCGACGAGATGCGCAAGAACCTGATCCGCAAGCTGAAGAGCGGCGAGAAGATTTTCCCGTGGCTTCAGGGGTTCGAGGACACGGTCGTCCCTCAGCTCGTTCATGCCGTTCTGGCAGGTCACGACATTATTCTTCTTGGTGAGCGGGGTCAGGCAAAATCACGTATCCTGAGGGCACTCCCGACTCTGCTCGACGACGAGATACCGGTAGTGAAGGGGAGCGAAATAAACGATTCTCCCTTCGCACCCATATCCCTGGAGGCCCGTGAGCGGCTGGCCAGGGACGGTGACCGGACCGAGATCGAATGGATCGGCCGGGATCGCCGCTACGGGGAAAAACTCGCTACCCCGGATGTCTCCACTGCTGACCTCATCGGCGAGATCGATCCGGTCAAGGTGGCCGAGGGGCGCTATCTCGCCGATGAGCGAACGATCCATTACGGCATCATCCCGCGCACCAACCGGGGGATATTTGCCATCAACGAACTCCCGGATTTGCCAGAAAAGGTTCAGGTGGCGCTCTTCAACGTACTCGAGGAGCGGGATTTCCAGATCAAGGGTTACCGGATACGGCTGCCGCTCGATATCATGGTCGTGGCGACAGCCAATCCCGAGGACTATACCAACCGGGGACGGATCATTACGCCGCTCAAGGACCGGTATGAATCCCTGGTCCGCACCCACTATCCGCTGGACCGGGAGACGGAAGCAGCGATCATCGAGGCCGAGCAGTCCCGTCCGGTCATTGGCGCGATGAGGGCCAGTGTGCCCCGTTATCTGCTTGATATTGTGGCCGAGTTCAGCCGTCAGGCCCGCGAGCACCCGGCGGTGGACCAGCGATCGGGAGTCAGTGTCAGGCTGAGTATCGCCAATTACGAGACACTCGTCGCCGCTGCCGAAAAACGGGCCCTGCTCCTCGGCGAGGAAGCGGCCGTGCCCCGGATATCGGATCTGGACAATCTCGCGGCATCATCGCTGGGAAAACTCGAATTTGAGATGCGTGGCGACGACGGTGATCCCATGGAACTGTTCCGGAAGATTCTGGGCAAGGCGGTCTTGCGGGTATTTGGAGAGTGGTTCGAGCTGGAACAGTTGCATGAAGTGATCGCTGCCTTCCGGCAGGGATGGGGTGTGGAGGTGGGGGAAACAATGCCCTCGGCCGACTACGTGCAGGGGCTGGACGAAATCAAGGGGCTGCGGGCAGCCGTCGAAAAGGCCGGGGCCGTGGCATCCGGCGAGATCGCTGCTGCCGTGGAGTTCATCTTCGAGGGATTGCACCTCAGCGGCAAGCTGAACAAGGAAGTAAGCGAGAAGGGCACGACGGTCTACCGGTAGAGGGGCCGTGAGGTCATCCGATGAGCGCTCGCAAGATACGTTATTCCCGGTGGGACGGTTCGCAGAAGCCGTTTGCTGCGGACACGGGTTCCGGCGGGAAAGAGGCGGGCGGCGAGGGCGATGCCAGTTTCCCACTGAACGACGCTTTTGAGGAACTCGCCGAAAACCTGATCTATGGGTTCAATGCCGAAGAGGCATTCGAATGGATGATGCGGAACGGCTTTCAGCTGCCGTCCCGCAATTTTCGTGTCATGGGGCTGTCGGACCTGATGCAGGAACTCCGCCGCCGCCGGGAGGAGATGTTCCAGCAGGCGAACCTTGACAGCGCGCTCGACGAAATCCGGCAGAAGCTGAACGATCTGCGCACATTCGAACTCCAGACGATGATGCAGACACCGGGACTGGACCCAAAGGACCGCGAAGAGCGTGAAAACCGTCTTGATCACCTCCCCTCTGGACTGGCGAAGGCTGTTGAGTCGCTGGAGAGCTATGACTTTCTGGATGAGCGTGCAAAGGAACTTTATGAGGAGTTGCGTGAACGGCTCGACGATATCCGGGATCTGGAGAACTTCCGGGATCGCTATGACCGCATGTTTACTGGGGATGAACAACTCGATTTTAACGGTGGGGTGGAGATGATGCGCCGGTTCCAGCGCCTCTCTGAACTGGAACGGGCACTGGAAAGCGGTGATTTGAGGGAGATTTCCCCAGAAGAACTGAAGGATATGCTTTCCGAGGAGGGCATCCAGTCATTCCTGATCCTGCGTGATCTCCGCAAGCAGTTTGAAAAGGAAGGACTTATTGGTGGTGAAGGCCGGCCAGAACTCACGCCTAAGGCGATCCGCAAGATTGGGGCACGGGCCCTGGGCGATATCTATGACGGCCTGAATCGCGAGAGTCTCGGTCCACACGAAACGCCACACCGGGGGCCGGGCCGGGTGATGCCTGAAAGTACAAAGCCATATCAGTATGGGGATGCGTTCCATATGGACCTGGGGCGGACATTCCGGAATGCACTCGCCCGCAATGGCGCCCGGCTGCCAGTCCGCATTCACCCGGACGACATGGAAGTTCACGACATTGAGCACACAACCGAAACGGCAACAGCCATGCTGATCGACATGAGCTGGTCGATGAGCTGGGAAGGCCGCTTCCCGGCAGCGAAAAAGGTTGCGCTCGCCCTTTCCCATCTCATCCGGACCAGGTTCCCCCGGGACAAGTTCTATGCGGTCGGCTTTTACACCCGGGCCCGGGAACTGAAGCCATCCGAACTGCCGGAGATGATCTGGAACTCCGGCGATCCGTTTACGAATCTGCAGGAAGGACTCGCCGTTGCGGACCGGTTGCTGATGCGTCACCGGCATGCCAATCGCCAGATCATTCTTGTCACTGACGGGCAGCCCACAGCATACGTCTCGAAAGGCGAACTGATGGTCGAATGGCCCTGGGATTTCGGCGGCATCAGCCCGCGCGCCTCGGCGGAAACCCTCAAGGAAGTCGAACGTGTTAGCGCGCACGGGATCCGTATCAATACCTTTATGCTGGACGATTCACCCGCGCTGGTGGGGTTTATCTCGAAGCTGTCGCGCATCAACAAGGGCCGGGCTTTCTATACGCGGCCCAACGCGCTCGGGAAGTATCTGCTGGTGGACTATCTCAAGGGGCGACGGGAGCGCAGATAATGGCACTCCTTTGCCCCTCTTCGGGCGTCCGGTAAATATTGGTGCCGGTAAATATCCGTGCTGGACCGGCCGTGTTGCTCCGAAACTTCCGCCCTGATCTGGCCGGTTCAGGATGAGAGGGATAAAGACTGGAGCCACCTGTCGGAATCGAACCGACGACCCTCGCTTTACGAAAGCGATGCTCTACCAACTGAGCTAAGGTGGCCTTCCCGGCTTTGGGGAGCCCTTCGGAATGCCCGGAAACCGGCCCGAACGGCAGGCCGCCCTTAGTAGGCAAACCGGCACGGGAAGGCAAGGGCGGGGCACGTTGGCTGCGTACCCCCTTTGCTCCCGGCCGCTGGCACGCATATGATCCGGGTGTGGTTAACCGGAATCTTCTGAACCCGCTTGGTCTTGTCTGTTTCCTCTGGCTGGCAGCCGTGCTGCCGGGGCTGGCCGAAATGTCGGCTGTAGAACCCCCGGCAACTGATCCGGAATCAGCCGGCCCAGCTGCTATCCAGCTGCCACCGGTGGAAAATCCCCTCTTTCCGCAAGCGGCCCAGTGGACGAAGGTCCGCCAGATCAAGGTTCACGGCGAAATCAGTCTCTCCACATCTGCTTACGTCAAGCGGGCCATTCAGCTCGCCGAGAAAGAGAAGGCCAATGCTTTCCTGATTGACCTGGAGACCTTTGGCGGCCGTGTTGATGCGGCTATCCAGATTCGTGACCTTCTGGTCCGGTCGAAAATCCCCACGGCCGTTTATGTGAATCCACGGGCGATTTCGGCGGGCGCGCTGATTTCGCTGGCCTCTGACCGGATCGTCATGGCCCCCGGCGGCACGATTGGCGCTGCTGCGCCGATCCAGATGGCCCCCGGTGGCGGTGAAGCGAAGCCGGTCGGCGAAAAATACGTAAGCTACTTCCGTCAGGAGATGCGCGCCACGGCCGAACTGAAAGGCCGGAATGGCGATATTGCCGAAGCGATGGTGGACGCCGAAAAGGTGGTTGAAGGCCTCAACGAAAAGGGAAAGCTGGTGACGCTCACCACCGAACAGGCGATCAAGTGGAAGATGGCGGATGCCGTTGCCTCATCGCCCGAGGAGTTTTACCGGCAACTCGGGATGCGGGACGCATCGGTACCAAAAGAGATTGAAACCACATGGAGCGAGGGGCTTGCTGGTTTCCTGACGTCACAGGCCATTTCCAGCCTGTTGTTTATCATCATGCTGGTCAGTGCGTACCTTGAGTACCAGACGCCGGGTTTCGGAGTGTTCGGGTTCATTGCCCTGTCATGCTTCGCCATTCTTTTCTTCGCGCACTATCTCACTGGTCTTGCGTCCTACACCGAACTGGTGATTTTTGTAATCGGTGTGGCGTTACTCGTCATAGAACTGATAGCCATGCCGGGGTTCGGCTTCGTGGGGTTGGCCGGAATGTTGGCGATCATGGCCTCGCTGGTTCTCATGCTGGTGGGCAGCGGTTTCGTCATGCCGGATATCACCAACGCCGTAACGCGCCTGATCTGGTCGTCGGGTATTGCCATTGTGTGTATGCTTCTGCTGGCAAGGCTCCTCCCCCGGCAGAAAACCGCAGGGGGCGCACCGGTTCCATCCGGACTTATCCTGGGAACGGAACTCCAGGCTGGTTCTGGCGATAGTGCGGCCTATGCACGGGACCTAGACCTGAAGGGCCGCCGTGGCGAGGCTGTGACGGTGCTCCGCCCCTCGGGCCGGGTCAAAATCGGCGGAGAGGAATACATGGCGCAGACCGAGGGTGACTTTATCGATCGCGGTGCGGCCATTGAGGTTATCCGGGTGGACGGGGCCCATATCTGGGTGAAAGCGGCCCCGGAAGGGAAAGCGGCATGAACCTTCCCGAAGGATTCGCGTCAGTCGTGGGCCTGCTGGTGGCCGGGATCGTGCTACTCGTCCTGGAGCTGTTTGTTCCAGGGGGCGTTCTGGGGGTAGCTGGTGCGATCCTGCTGATCGCTGGCTCCTACTATGCCTTTCATCTGCCGGTGGAAAATCCGGACCTCTGGGGATTCGGAGCAGTGGGGGTGAGTGCGCTGGCAGCCTCGGTGATGGCGGCTGTTTTCTTCCGCAGCCGCTACGCCAGGAAGCTGGTTCTGGAGACGGCTATTGGTTCCGAGGCCAAATCAGCGCCATCCGAATGGACGGCATTGCAGGGAACCGAGGGCATGGCCCAGACGGACCTGAGACCCGCCGGGGTGGCCGATATCGCTGGCAGACGGCTGGATGTGGTGGCGGACTGCGCGTTTATCCAGCGCGGCACCCGCGTGCGGGTAAAAAAGGTGGAAGGCCGCCGTATCCTTGTGGAACCGGTTTCGGACGGGTAACGTTCAGGTCCGGCCGTTTGTGCGGCTCTGGCATTTACAAGCAAAACCTCGTGGAGGGTGTCTCGTCCCATGAACTTCTTCAGTATCGGCGCGCCTTTTATCCTGCTGTTCATCATCCTTTTCTTTGTGGTGCTCTACTTCGTGCCGGTGGGGCTCTACATCGCGGCGCTGACGTCGAACGCCTACGTGAGCATCGGGACACTGATCGGTATGCGGCTCCGCCGGGTGCCGCCGTCGCCGATCGTTTCGGCCCGCATCAGTGCGGTAAAGGCGGGGATTCCGATCACGATCGATAAGCTCGAATCACACTATCTTGCCGGCGGGGATGTGCCCCGTGTCGTCAATGCGCTCATCAGCGCCGACAAGGCGGGCATCAGCCTGACGTTCGAGAAAGCCGCCGCCATTGACCTTGCCGGCCGTGACGTACTGGCTGCGGTGCAGAACTCGGTCAATCCGAAGGTTATCACGACACCGCTGGTGGCTGCCGTGGCGAAGGACGGGATCCAGCTGAAGGCCATCAGCCGGGTGACCGTGCGGACCAATATCGACAAGCTTGTGGGTGGCGCCGGCGAAGAGACGATCGTCGCCCGCGTGGGAGAGGGCATTGTGACCACGATCGGTTCCTCGGGCAACCACAAGGTCGTGCTGGAAAACCCGGACATGATCTCCAAGACAGTGCTTTCAAAAGGCCTGGACGCCGGTACCGCGTTCGAGATCCTTTCCATCGACATTGCTGACGTGGATGTGGGGGAAAACATCGGTGCCCAGCTCCAGACGGCGCAGGCCGAGGCGGACAAGAAGGTGGCGCAGGCACTGGCCGAAGGCCGCCGGGCGATGGCTATCGCGCAAGAACAGGAGATGCGCGCCCGTGCCGAAGAGATGCGTGCCAAGCTGATCGAGGCCGAGGCCCAGGTGCCGATGGCCATTGCCGAGGCGTTCCGTGCCGGGAGGCTGGGCGTAATGGACTACTACCAGCTTCGCAATATCCAGGCTGATACCGGTATGCGCGAGTCGATTGGCCAGTCGTCGAAGCCTCCCAAGGATGGCGGCGAGAGCTGACCTGTCAGCCTGATGCCGTAACCCAGGAGTAATGGACCGGTGATGGATGCCATGCGAGCCGACTTGCTCGACCATATCGGGCTCATCGCCTTCATCCTGTACATCGTCATTTCGGTGATCCAGGCGGCGTTCAAGAAGAGTCCGCCGGACGGCGAAAATGCAGACGATGCGCCGGAGCCCCTCGGCTGGGATGAGGAGGTTTACTATGACGCGCAGGGCCGCCCGGTGCCAGGGTCACGCAAGGAAAGTGAGCCGTCATCGGCCCCTCCGCAGCCTGTGCCCGCACCGGTCCGCCGGGATCCTTACGGCATTCACCGTGAGCGCCGCGAGGAGAAGCCGCGTGAGAAACCTGGCGTGCCTCCCCGCGAGGCCGAATCCCGGCCGGTGAATATCCCTTCACCCGCCCGTCCGAGTGAGCATTCACGCGACCAATCGGAAACCCGGGAAACCACCGGCCGGGACTGGAATGCCGCACTTCGGGAACTGGAGGGCCGTGTCCGCAAGCTCGACCGGCAGCGGGCTGAAGCGGCGGTCCGGAAGCCCGCGGCTCCGGCACGTTCCGGACGCGGTGGCCCGGCTGCGCCTCCACCGTCAGCGCCAGCCATTTCGGCGACGGCGATGCTTAGGAACCCCCGGACGGCGGCCGCCGCATTTGTTGTCTCTGAAATCATCGGGCCACCTGTCGCCCGTCGCCGCTGGAAATTCCCGGCTCGCTAGTCCCTCAATAAGCATCCGTTTCCGGCCTGCCTTGGGCCTCCCGCGCCGCTCTTGCCTTCAGCGTCCCGACTCTCTAGAAAACCACTCCTTCACCGGCGGACAGGAGTGGTCCGTCCGTCGATGGGCCCATAGCTCAGTTGGATAGAGCGTCTGGCTACGAACCAGAAGGTCGGGAGTTCGAATCTCTCTGGGCCCGCCAAATGAGACGACCGCCGTTTTCGGCCCATAT
>JAHCIT010000019.1 GCA_026129095.1 Deltaproteobacteria bacterium | reverse complement strand
ATAAGGGTCGCGGCCCTCTCCAGGAACTGGAGAGGGCGGGAACAGAAAACCTCACCCCCGCCCTCACTGGCACCCCCTCTCCGGTTCCCGGAGAGGGGGCCGGGGGGTGAGGCCTCCTCGCCAGCCGCCGGGGGGTGAGGCCCTAATGGCGGTGAGGCCGGTGTGTTTTTTCTGTTGCACCAAAGTGAAGCACTGCTCTAGGATGCCGCGCAAATGATTTGAACCCCCGGCTCGCCGGGCAAACGAAAGGGAAAACCATGAACTTCAACTCAATCAGGCGGACCGGCCTCGCGCTCGCCGCCATCACGACACTTGGCCTTGCCGCGTGCAGCGACAGCAAGGGGATCACGCTGGAGCCGGGCAAATACACCATCGGCGGCGTGGTCGGTAACAAGAACGAGCCGGCCTCCGTGTCGCCGTCTGATTTCGCTTTCTACCCGGACTGGTACTACTGGGCCGACATCACGATCGGCGCCGACCTGACCGTGAGCGGCAGGCTGACCACCTTTGAATGGTTACCCGAGTCGCTGCCCGACGTTGATGACTTCATCGAGTTCCACGACGTGACCGGCGAGGTGACGGGCGACACCTTCACGGCGACCGCCGAGGACACCTACTACGGCGACATCACGGTGACGGGCACGGTATCGGCCGACGGGACGCTGTCGATTTCGACCACCAGCTCGGAATCGGATCTCGTGGCAACGGCCATCGGCGTGAAAAACGGCGACGAAACCGCCATCGCCTGCGGCTACAGCTGGATCGATGTAGAAACCTGGAACGGACCCAGCGTCTTCGTGATCCTGAACGACGGCGAACTGCTCGCCACGGTGGCGGGTCCGTACCTCAAGGGGACCATCACCGGCGAAGCAATCTTCGACCCGGACCTCGACTACTGTTTTGGTGACGTGGAGGGATGCCTCGATACCGACGCAAGTTCGGCCACGCTGGTGGGCCAGGTGGACTACGAGGGCATGGACAGCGAGGTGGATGTCGAACTCGACCTCACCAACAGCTATGCGGAGAATGTGAACGTGGACGTGGGCGGCACCCTCATCCAGATCTACGCGGACGACGACGGCGGCGACCTCGGCTTTCACCTCGACGCTGACACCGACGACTGCTGGGACTGATGGCTTAACGGCCTCGTCCTTTTAAAACCCCCTCTCCGCGGATTGTGGAGAGGGGGTTTTCGTTTTGGGCGGGAAGCCTCACCCCGCGCCCCTGAAGGGCCGCGGCCCTCTCCAGGAACTGGAGAGGGCGGGAACAGAAAACCACACCCCCGCCCCTTTCGGGCACCCCCTCTCCGTGACTACGGAGAGGGGGATCAAGGGGGAGTGGTCTCCCCCCTCTCCGGTTCCCGGAGAGGGGGCCGGGGGGTGAGGCAGGGAGCAGGAAGCCTCACCCCGCTCCCCTTAAAGGGTCGCGGCCCTCTCCAGGAACTGGAGAGGGCGGGAACAATCCTCTCCCCCCTCTCCGGTTCCCGGAGAGGGGGCTAGGGGGTGAGGCCTCTAATGGCGGTGAGGCCCCTCACCCCAGGTCGAACACCAGTATCTCGGCGGTGCCGTCGCCCACGCCTTCGAGGGCGAGTCTGGTCTCGTCGGCTAGGGCCGCGCCGTCGCCGTGGTCGAGGCGGGTGCCGTTGAGCGTCACCGATCCCTTGGCCACCTGCACCCAGCCGTGCCGGCCGGGGGCGAGGGCGAGTTCGGCCTTCTGGCCCCTGTCCAGCAGCGAGGCGTAGAGGCTCACGTCCTGATGCACCGTCACCGACCCCTCGCGGCCGTCGCGGCTGGCGATGAGCCGGAGCTTCCCCCGGCGCGATTCCGGCGGAAAGGCCGTCTGCTCGTAGCCGGGCTCAAGCCCCCCGCGCTCCGGCAGGATCCAGATCTGGAGCAGGCGGCACCGTTCGGACTCGCTCGCGTTGAACTCGCTGTGCCGGATTCCGGTGCCCGCCGTCATGCGCTGCGCCTCGCCGGGGCGGATCACCGACCCGTTGCCGAGGCTGTCCTTGTGCTGGAGCGCGCCGTCCAGCACCCAGGTGACGATCTCCATGTCACTGTGCCCGTGGGTGGGAAAACCCGCCGACGGCGCGACGATGTCGTCGTTGATGACGCGCAGGGAGCGGAACCCCATGTGCGCCGGGTCCTGGTACTGCGCGAACGAAAAGGTGTGCCAGGTGTCGAGCCAGCCGTGGCTGGCGTGCCCCCGGTCGCTGCTCTTGCGGACGGTGATCATGGTAAAACTCCTTCTCCGGTTTCCGGCTGTTGCGAGGTATAGATGGCGACCCACAGGGACGAGCGGGGGCGGTAGCCCTTCGCCTCCTCCCCGAACCGGTAAACGGTGCGGCCGGGACCGATGAGGTCCACGACTCCTGCCGATTCGAGCCTGCCAGACTGAAGTTGCGCCTCGAACCAGCCAAAGACCAGTCCATGCGAATCTTTTCGGGGCAACCACGACGTCGGGACATTCACGAACACCCACGCGGCGGGTCGGGCTGCCTCCACCTGCCGGATGAACTCCTGCTGCATGGACTCCGAGAACGGGTGCGGTTCCATGAGAGCATAGGTATACAGATATCCCGTGGCCGACTCCCGGTCCGCATAGAAGAGAATCTGGGGCTCGGAGCCGATGATCGCCACCTTGTCAGCGGGTCCGGTGATGCTCTGGATGAACTCCGCGATGGGGAGCGATTCGGGAAACGGGTTCATGCCGTAGGACCGGCGGGACACTGCCTCCGGTGACAGCCGGAACAGGTAGCTTCCCTCGCGCCACAGCATCGGTGCCGTCAGCAGCAGCGCGGCCGCCGCCGGAACCGCCACCGCGGGCGCCTTCGGCATCAGCTTTGCGGGCAGTCCCGCCCGGCTCACGAGGTAGCCCGCGCCAAGGGCTGTCCACGGCAAAACGAGCTGGAAGTAATGGGGTCTCAGGTAGAACCCCTGGAGCAGGGCGGCGAGCGAGGCGATGGCGAAAACGGGCACGAGCCACCGGAGCCCGTGGCGGCTTTTCCCCCGCAGCGCGAGCCACACCAGTCCGGCCGCGCCCGCGATCCAGTAGGGAAGGAGCGGCCTGACCGAGTAGTTCCACCCCTGGATCAGCATTGCTTTCACGGCCTCGGGGCTGTCGGGAACGCCGTAGTGGAGCGGGTAAACGAGCGTCCAGAACATGAACCGGTCGAAATCCCCCGCAACATACTGCCAGAGGAAGACGAGCATCACCGGGAGCGCGCAACCGGCCAGCAGCCGGAAGAACTCCTCGATGATGCCGGCCTGGCCGCCGGACTCCCGCCGGGTGGCGGCGACCGCCCAGATCGCGGCCCCGGCCGCGTAGACGGCGGCGACCTGCTTCATCAGGAACGCAAGGCCGAGAGAGACGCCGGCGAGCCACAGCAGCGTGGCCGCCCGCCGGGAACCGGCGGGGGCCTCGCGCCGCCATCCGGCCAGCAGCAGCGCCGCCGCCACCACGAAGAAGTTGATGAGGTGCTCGGAGTTGCTGAACAGCCCCTGCACCCGCTCGCTGAGCGAGAGCAGGGCGAAGATGAGCGCGGCCGCGCCGCCCGTAAGGGGACCGGCGAGCCTTTTTCCCAGCAGGTAAACCACCGCCGACGTGGCGGCGATGGCCAGCGCGTAGCCGGTGCGGACCGCCTCGGCCGTCTCGCCAAACAGCTTCAGGAACAGGGCGTACACGAGGTAGAGCCCCGGCATGTGCATGCTGTAGCCGCTCACGTAGGGCGGCACGCCCCGGAGCTGCATCCGGGCGATGTAGGCGTAACCCCCCTCGTCGCGCTCGAACGGCGTTCCGGCGAGTCGGAGCCGGACCCAGAAGGTGAGCACGATCGCCGCGCCCAGAAGCGCAAGCCCCGCGTACCGTTCCATCCGGCGCCGGGGGGAGTCCGTGCCGTCCGGGGACGCCGTATCTTCGGGCGAATCGCTCACGGGATTTTTCAGGTTCCTCCGGCGGTGAGGTCACCGGCCGACGGTTCGATGACGCGGGCCTTCTCGGCCCCCTCGAAGAACCGGGCGAGGTCGTCGCGGGCGTTTTTCCCGTCCCGGTAGCCCAGGTCCATGAGCCGCCTGCAGTAGTGGCCGTCGAACAGGAGGTACGAAAGGAGGTCCGCCTCCTCGCGGCGGCCGGAGTCCAGGTAGCGCATGATGAACCGCCAGACGAGCGGCATTCCCTTGCGGAAGGAAGGCTCGCGGATCACCTCCGCGGCGATGGCGCCGAGGTCGTCCGACGGTGCGATCACCTTCAAATGAACCTTGCGCCACTGCTGGCCCCGGTGCCTGATGGCGGTCTGGGCCAGCCGCTCGGCGAAGTCGGGGCCGAATGTCTCCTCGCCGTCCTCGAGAATCTGGTTGATCCGGTCCAGCCGGTCCAGGTCGTAGTCGAGCTGGTCCAGGAACAGCGCGTTGAACAGCTTGCCGATGAGGAACGACGGCGGCGGCTGCTCCGTGTCGAACGGGAACAGCAGGGGCCTGTGGTGCTTGGAGGTCTTCAGCCGGATGACGAGGAGACGGTCCGCGCCGAGCCGGAGGGTGGGGCCGATGGGCGTGTTCTGCCGCATTCCTCCGTCGCAGAACGCCCGGCCGTCAATTCCCACCAGCGGAAACAGCAGCGGGATGGCCGAGCTGGCCAGCGCGTGCGCGCTGGTGATGACGGTCTTCTCGGCCTTGTGGCGCGAGTCGCGGGTCCAGGGCGGGAGCTGCATGCGCGAGGTCTCGACGAACGTCGTGCTGGTGCCGCTCAGGATCTCGGTGGCCGTGATGGCGAGCGACTCGAAGTGCCCCTCCTTCAGGTTGTCCTGGATTCGCTCCCACGGGACGCCGGTCCGCACGACCTCCACCAGGTGCCGCACGTCGAACAGGCTGTGGCCGAGCGCGATGCGCGTCATGCCGTTTCCGATGATCGGGATGCGGCCGAAGACGAGCAGCGGGAGCCGCAGGAGCTGGCCGATGCCGTAGTGCAGCTCGTCCCAGAGGCGCAGGTTGCTCCAGACCTTGACGAGACTGGCGATCTCGTGCGCCGGATCGTTCGAGGCCGCTGCGGCGAACCCGGCGTTGATCGCGCCTACCGAGCTTCCGCTCAGGATGTCGAAGCGGGCGTGGCGGCCGAACTCCTCGTAGATGTACTGGAGGACGCCCACCTCGTAGGCCCCGCGTGCGCCGCCGCCCGAAAGTACAAGTCCCGTCTTGCCGCGCAAACGCCGGTCGTCCTTTCCGTCCGCTGAAACCCTGAAGACTGAAGCTTAAGCCCGCGACGCCAGTATAAATGCCGCCGTGTCAACAGGCGAATGGCGGGAGGCCCCGTCCTGCGGTTTGCCCCCGGCGGCCGGACGGCCTAGATTCAGGGGGTCATGGGAAAACTGTTCAGCGTGAGCGAAGCCAACGCCTGCCTGCCGGCGCTGGAGCGGGCGTTCGAGCGCATCACCTCGCTCAGGGCCGATCTGGACGGCCACCTGGAAGAACTCCGCGTTGCCGGGATTCCCGATGTCTCCCTCTACCTGGGCGGGCAGCGCGTGGCCCCTGAATCGTGCGCCGCGCGGATCGAGATGGTGAGACGGCTCGCCTCGGTGCTGGAGGGCGAACTCCGCACGATCCTCGAAACCGGCGCTGTCGTGAAGGATATCGATCTCGGCCTCGTCGATTTCCGTGGCGTGGTGAATGGCCGCGAGGTCTGGCTCTGCTGGCGGGTGGGCGAAACCAGCGTCCGGTTCTGGCACAGCCTCGACACCGGTTTCCGCAGCCGCCGCCCGCTGCTCCGCGTCGTGGGCGAAAGGGCGGACGCCGCTTCAGGCACGCTGGATGATGACAGCGACGGCGGTCCCAACATCGTCCCCTTCATCGACCCTTCCACCTTGAACTAGGGGGCGCCTTTCCGTGACCTCGGCTTCCGGCAACCTCTATCCCGGCCGCAAGCGCGCCGTCGTCACCGGCGCGGCGAGCGGCATCAACGCCGAGGTGGCCCGCCTGCTGGCCCTGAAGGGTTTTTCGGTGGCGCTCATTGACCGCTCGGAAGCCTCGCTCGACGCCGTTCACGGCGCGTGCCCCACGGGGGACCACCGCGCGCTGCGCGCCGACGTGACGAACTACGGCGACCTGGAACGCGCCGCCCGCGAACTCGACGGCTGGGGCCCGGCGGATTTTCTCGTCGCCGGGGCGGGCGTCCTCTACACGGGCGACTTTCTCCAGATCAACGCCCGCGCCGCCGAGACCACCCTGCGGGTGAACCTCATGGGGGCGATCTATACGGTCAAGGCGTTCGAGCGGCACCTCCGCCGGGGTTCGGTCGTCACGATGATCAGCTCCATCGCCGGGTTCCGGGGAGCCGAGCAGTTTTCCGTCTACGGCGCGAGCAAGGCGGGCGTCATCGGCTTCGCGCAGGCGCTGCGCGCCGAGTGGGAAGACCGCGGCATCCGCGTCCACACTGTCGCGCCGCCCCCGGCCAACACGCCGATGGTACAGTCGCTCGCCGAAAAGCCCCGCGTCTACTCGCGCCTGAAGATGCTCACGGCCACCGGCGTCGCCACCACCATCGTCGGCACCCTCGATGGCGGCGATCTCGTCGTCTACTGCGACCGGATGTCGGCCGCCATGCACACCCTGAACCGCCTCGCCCCCGGCCTCTCCGCCTGGATATCGAGAAAACTGTCGAGGTAGGGGGCCTCACCCCCCAGCCCCCTCTCCGGGAACCGGAGAGGGGGAGGATGAGGCAGCGCGCCCGTCTTTCCCCGCCCTCTCCAGTTCCTGGAGAGGGCCGCGCCGTTGAGGCGCGGGGTGAGGCAGCGCGCCATGAGGCAGTCCCCTACCTCCTTACCCGTCCCGGTCCTTTCGGCGCGTCGGGGAGTGCGCCGTCCCGCCCGCTCACCTCCATCACGGGGACGCCGCCGGGGAGGAAACCGCCGGAGGGCTCCAGCGGGTCGCCGCGCCGTTCCCGCCATTCGGGCAGAATCGCCGCGAGCCGCCGCTCCCACAGCATCGCCAGGTATTCGTGGCCGTAGCGGTTGGGCTGCACGGGCGTCTCGAACAGTCCGGTGTCGTTCGTCTCAGGCGGGGGGAGGCCGGTTTCCTCGGCGATGCGGCGGCGGGCGTCGTCGATCTCCGTCTGGGTGCGGTGGACGAGGAGATACTCGGCATAGTGGAACCGGTTGGCCTCCGGGTCCGGGTCCATCGAGCGGACGGCGGCGAGATCCACCTCCTGCCGCCTCAGTTCCGGCATGAACTCCACGGCGAGCGCCCCCTGCGAGCGGGCGTGCTGGGCCACCGCCACCGAATCGGCCGAGGTGAAGTCGGTGGGCAGCACGGCAAGCAGCACGTTCTGGGGCGCGGTGATCCGGAGCAGCCGGTCGATGAGAAGCTCGCGCTCGATGCGGCTCACCCGCGGCACCGGGTGGTCCGGGCCGCGCCCGGGCGGCAGGAGCCGCCGGCCGAGCCTCACCAGCCCGGAGGTTTCGGCCATCTGCCGCCACTTTCCCGCCCCCGACAGCCGGTACTGCACCCACGAGGCGTCCGACCGCCCGGAGGGCACGGCGTCCATCGCCCCGGCGGCGACGATCAGGAGATCGAGGTGCAAACCGGGCAGCTCCTTTTCCACCAGCCGGTAGACCTGGAAGGTGGAAAAACCAGGCACCGAGAAGTTGATGATGTCGGCGGCGGGGCCGCTGCCGGTCCCGTTGCCGGAGGTGACGAACCGCTCCGAAAGCCGCGCCGCCAGTCTCGACGGAAACGAAAGCTCCGGCCGTCCGCCGGGGCCAACGCCCACCGTGTCGCCCGCGACCAGTACCCGGAACCCCGCCGCCCCGGGATCCGGGGGCGTGCGCCAGGTGTCCAGCCGCGAGCGCAGTGCCCGCACGGCCTCCGGCGGCAGGTGGGCCGTGGGGTTCCAGATGAACTGCGGATCGAACTGCGCGCTGAACTGGACCGGCACCGCGCACTTCGCGCACAGCCGGTCGAGCGCCGGCCGGAGCGCGAGATCAATAGCCGCCACCGCCGCCAGCGAGACGGAAACGGCAAGAACGGCGCGGCGGCGGATCATAATCTTTCCAGTCTACCCGGAAACGGGGGGAACCACACGCGCGGCCTCACCCCCTTGCCTCCTCTCCGGGAACCGGAGAGGGGGAGGATGAGACAGTACGCCCGTCTTTCCCCGCCCTCTCCAGTTCCTGGAGAGGGCCGCGCCGTTCAGGCGCGGGGTGAGGCAGTTTCTCCTCCGCGGCCTCACCCCCTTGCCCCCTCTCCGGGAACCGGAGAGGGGGAGGATGAGGCAGTACGCCCGTCTTTCCCCGCCCTCTCCAGGAACTGGAGAGGGCCACGCCGTTGAGGCGCGGGGTGAGGCCCCTTTGACACCCTCCGCCGTCCAAACTAAGCGATACACCCCCACGGCGGAGCGGCCTGAAAAACGGCCGGTCCGCCCGGAAATATCCCTTTCGCGGAGTTTTGCCCCATGCTGAAGAACCGCCTCCTCACCCCCGGTCCGGTCGCCGTCCACGAGGGCGCGCTCACCGAGATGTCCCGCCCGCTGATGCACCACCGGACGCCGCAGTTCTCGGCGATCTTCCGGGAGTGCGCCACGGGGCTCAAGACCGTTTTCGGCACGAAGCAGGACGTGCTCATCCTCGCCGGGAGCGGCTCGCTCGCCATGACCGGCGCCGTTTCCAACCTCTGCTCCCCCGGCGACACCGTCATCACCGTGAACGGCGGCAAGTTCGGCGAGCGGTGGACGAAGATCGCCCAGAAATACGGCCTCAACGTGCTGGAACTGCCGGTCGAGTGGGGCCACCCGGTCAATCCCGCCGAGGTGAAAAAGCTCCTCGACGCCAACCCCAGTACCCGCGCCGTCTACATGACCGCGAGCGAGACCTCCACCGCCACCGCCCATCCGGTAAAAGAGGTCGCCGCGCTCACGAAAAACCTCCCCGGCACCGCGCTCGTCGTGGACGGCATCACCGCCGTCGGCGCGATCCCCCTGCCGATGGACGAGTGGGGCGTGGACGTGCTCGTCTCCGGCAGCCAGAAGGCGTTTATGCTCCCGCCGGGGCTCGCCTTCGCGGCGCTGTCCGAAAAGGCCTGGAAGCTCACCGAGACGGCCAAGCTCCCGCGCTTCTACGAGGACTTCAAAAAGGAACGGGCCGCCCTGAAGGACGACACCTCCGCCTGGACCCCCGCCGTGAGCCTCATCGTGGGCCTGCGCGAGGTGCTCAAGTCGTTCGAGGCCGAGGGGATGGAAAAACGGCTCGCCGCCACGGCGCTTCTCGCAAAAGCCACCCGCGCCGGGTGCGAGGCGATGGGCCTGCCCATCTACTCAAAAAGCCCCTCCGACTCGGTGACGGCCGCCGTGCTGCCCGACGCCGTCCCCGCCGGCAAGCTCGTCAAATACATGCGCGACAAACTCGGCGTCGCCATGGCCGCCGGACAGGACGCCATCAAGGACCGCGTCGTGCGGATCTCCCACATGGGGTTCCTGGACGGCTTCGACATGCTGACCGCGCTCTCGGCCCTCGAAACCGGCCTCACGCAGTTCGGCCACAAGGTCGAACTCGGCAAGGGCCCCGCCGCCGCCCAGCGCCTCCTCATCGCCGGAGCCCCGGCGGCGAAGTAGGGGGTCATACGTTCAGCCAGATCTCGGCGGGGCAGAGGCACCCTTTACCGTTGCTGTAAAGTCCGACCACTGCTCAACACGGAACGCACGGATGTCCCGTACGCTGGGCGGAAACCAGGGCAATGCGATCAGCGCCTGGATGGCGCGAAAGAGGACGCTCATATCCTCCTGATCAAGTATATATAGGCTTCCTTGTGCCCATTGGAAACCGTGATCGATGAGTACATTCTTTATCTCTAAATACGCACCGGAGACGTGACCCTGCCAGTGCCGGCGCAACTCTGCCATTTCCAGGTCAAACGCAAGGGCGTACATCACCTGGCCTCGGGATCAGCAAGAACGTCCTCTAGGCGCACAGTGGTCTTGGCACCAGTCTCCGGAACCTCGACATCGACAAGTGTGACGGGTCCCTCCTTGCGCATGGTGAGGATTTCATAAACAGGGCCGTATTCGCCGAAACGCCGGAATGTGCCTACTAGCGAATTCGCGTCAACCGGTTGCTGGGGCAGGGGTGTCGCCATTTATCGTCTCCGTCCTCATTGCTAACGACGGCAAATTATGGTCCGCCATTGGGAGCAAGGCAAGATAATGGCCGCCGCCCAGCGCCTCCTCATCGCCGGGGCCCCGGCGGCGAAGTAGGGGGATGGCTATTTCCGTTCGCCTGCCATTCCGGCAACTGCGGCCTTCAGTACCTGCATGCATATTTCGGCAGTATGCATATCCGGGTTAAATCTGGACGCACGCTGCTGATAGGGGTGGATGTAGTTTCGGAACTCCCGCAATACATGACTGAACTTTTGGTCATCTAGCTTCAGTAAACCCAATTCACATGCAACATCGATGAATTGGGCCAATGTCCACTCCTGAAAATGCTTAGCTTTCCCGTCCTTACCCTTTGGTCTGCACGCGGCGGAATTGAACCTGGCCGGTTCATGCGATGCGAAGCCAAGGAGTACGCCTTCGAGAATACTGCCACACAAAAAAAATCGTGGCGAGCGGTGCTTTGCTGTCAAGAGTCCGTGTGGCTTCTTTCAACCGCTGCTCAAGTAGTTCGATCATATCAGCCTCAATGGGCAACTGTTTGAAAGATATGTTCCCAAAATCACGTCTCAGGAATTCTTCCTCAGGCGAGAGGTTGGGCTTTCCTAACAGCCGGTTGGCAATTACTTGTGCCTGATTGTATCTCGCTTCGATATCCTCACTCTCGAATACGGGGTTCAATACTTTCCAGTAGGCGAGCATTTCGTGAAGAGCCCTGCCTACAATCGGGTCCGATTCTTTCTCCCAGAATGTGCGGAGACGCTTTCCCTTGGAGCCACTACCAGAATGATATTTGTCGGCCCAGATATCGATATTTACTGTTTGGCGAAAAAATGTACGAAACGTGTCATTGGAAAAATCGAGTACGTACCCGCTAGCCATTCCAAACAGGTCTTCTAATAGTTTGGCTTCGGCTGGCTTGAGGCTACTCACACCCTCTCCCTCGTCACTTTCCCAAACAGCACGCCACTTGGCGCACCGGCCGGAAACGGCCCGCGTTGGTTTGGAAAACCGTCAATAGCCCCTGCGCTCATTTTGGCTCTTGCGCGTGTGGAGCGTCAATCCGGCTTATCCCTTTCTTCTCTCCCTCCCCCTCCTCCCCGTCCTTGAAATCCCCCGCACCGGCGAAGTAGGTTTTTCCCGCCGATTGAGGGAACACGACTTCCCCGGCTGCTTCCGCAGCCACCCCCTCACTCATGCGAGGGGGAGTTCAGGGGCCGCTCCTTATCCTCCATCCCCTCATGTGAGTTGAGGGGGTGCCCGCAGGGCGGGGGAGTGGAGTCCGGTTCCGGGGGAACGAGGTCGAACGGGATGTCCGCAAAGCCGAAAATATTCGTGATCGACGACGACGCGGCGATGCTGACGCTCCTGGAGCGCACCCTCCAGATGGCCTCCTACGAGGTCCAGATCTCCGCCGAGGTGCTCGGCACGGCCCAGCGGATCCGCCAGTTCGACCCCGACCTCGTCGTCATTGACCACCAGATGCCCGCCCTCACGGGCGAGAACCTGATCCGCATCATCCGCCGCCACCCCGGCGGCAGGCCCCGCATCGTCATGTTCTCGGCCCTGCCCCGGCAGGAGATGGAACTGAGGGCCCTGGACGCCGGGGCCGACGCCTACGTGTGCAAGACCGACGGCATGACCGAACTGCTTTCGGCCGTCTCCCGGCTCTTGCGGAATTAGCCCGCCCGCTGTAAACGGTTCTCGCCGGTGGGGGCGGCCGGGTCCGTTTGGGGCCCTGCCACCCGTCCGGTTTCGCGCTTCTGGAGAGGTTTTCCCTTGGGCATTTACAAGGTACTGGTCGCCGACCCCCTCGCTGACGAGGGGCTACAGATACTGAAAAGCCAGAAGGAACTGGCCGTCACCGTCCGCACGGGGATGAAGCCGGAGGAACTCATTGAGGAGATTCCCGGCTACGACGCGCTGGTCGTCCGCAGCGAGTCCCGCGTGACGAAGGAAGTCATCGCTGCGGGCAAAAGCCTCAAAGTCGTGGGGCGCGCCGGCATCGGCGTGGACAACATCGACTGCGACGCGGCCACCGGCCGCGGCATCGTCGTGATGAACACGCCGGGCGGGAACTCCACCACCACGGCCGAGCACACCGTCTCGCTCATGATGAGCATGGCGCGGATGATCCCGCAGGCGACGGCGAGCCTGCGCGCCGGGAAGTGGGACAAAAAGAAGTTCAAGGGCGTCGAGCTCGCCGGCAAGACGCTGGGGCTCGTCGGCATCGGCAACATCGGCGGCATCGTCGCCGACCGGGCCATCGGCCTCAAGATGAAGGTGATCGCCTACGACCCGTTCATCACCCCTGAGCGCGCCGCCAGCATGGGCGTCGAGATCGTGGAGCTGGACGACGTGTTCCGCCGGGCCGACTTCATCTCCGTCCACACGCCGCTGAACGACCAGACCCGCGGCGTCGTCGGGAAGCGCGCCATCGAACTCATGAAAAAGGGCGTCCGGATCATCAACTGCGCGCGGGGCGGGATCGTGGACGAGGCCGCCCTCGTCGAGGGGCTGGAGTCGGGCAAGGTGGCCGGGGCCGCCCTCGACGTGTTCGTCGAGGAGCCGCCGCCCCCCGACCACCCGCTGCTCCGCCGCGAGGACGTGATCTTCACGCCGCACCTGGGGGCCTCCACCACCGAGGCGCAGATCCAGGTCTCCATCCAGATCGCGCAGCAGATCGCCGACTATCTCGTCAAGGGCGTCGTCATGGCGGCCGTGAACAGCCCGGCGATCAGCGCCGAGCTGGCGCCGGTCCTGCGGCCCTATATCCGGCTCGCCGAGCGCATGGGCTCGTTCCACGCGCAGATCCACCCCGAAGGGTTCGAGGCGATCCAGATCGAGTACGGCGGCGCGGTGGCGGACCTCGACACCAAGCCGCTCACGGTGGCCGCCCTCCGGGGCCTCATGCACGGCCTCGGCAACGAGTCGGTGAACTACGTGAACGCGCCGGTGATGGTAAAAGCCCGCGGCATCCCGGTGACGGAGACGAAAACCAGCACCGCCACCGACTACGCCTCCTATATCCGCATCATCACGCAGCACCGGGACCGCCCGCCGCAGCTCCTCGAAGGCGCGCTGTTCGGCAAGGACGACCCGCGCATCGTCAGGATCAACGATGTCTCGGTCGAGGCCCGGCCGGAGGGCGCGATGCTCGTCTTCACGAACCTCGACCGCCCCGGCGTCATCGGCAACGTGGGCCGCTTGATGGAGAAGTACAAGGTGAACGTGGCCAATCTCACCCTGGGGCGCGACCAGCCGGGCGGGAAGGCCATTTCGATCGTCTCCATCGACGCCGCCGCCCCGGGCGAGGCGTTGACAGAGATGGCCGGTTTGCCCAACATCGAGACAGTCTTCCAGGTGAAGTTCTAGGGCAGAGTTCCGGGTAACACGTGCAGAACACGCTCCACCGCACACGCCTTCCGGCGGGTTTCCGCGACCACGGCCCGGAAACGACGGCGCGCCTCCAGCGTTACTGGCGGCGGCTCGACGCGCTGTTCGCCCGGAAGGGCTACCGGCGCGTCATCACGGCGTCGGTGGAGAACTTCGAGGTGCTCCGGCCCGGCCTCGGCGAGCGGTCGCTCGGCAACACCTTCCGGCTCATTGACCCGGTGACGGGGGAAACCCTCGCCTTCCGGCCGGACTTCACCCCGCAGGTGGCGCGCCTGTTTGCCTCCGGTGTGCTCGGCCGTGATCTCCCCGTGCGCGTCTCCTACCGGGGGGCGGTGCTCCGGCGCGAGGGGGCAGGGGGGCTTTCCGGGGCGCGGGAGATCCACCAGGTCGGGGCCGAGCTGATCGGGACGAAAACCGGCGCGAAGGCCGGAGAGGCCGACGCCGAGATCGTCGCGCTCGCCTGGGAAACCCTGAAAGCAGCCCGCCCGGACGCCGTCATAGACATCGGCCACGCCGGAATCGTGGCGAAACTCGTTGACGCGGCCCGCATCCCCGAAAGGGAACGGGACGAGGTGATCGGCTGGATCGTCCGCAAGGAGGCGTTCGAGATCGAACGCTGGGCGAAAGGTTCGGCCCCGCGCCTCAGGCTCGCCGTGCTCACCCGCACCTGGGGAACCTTCGCCGAGGCAAGCCGCGCCGCGAAGGGGTGGGGCGGCATCGTGGGACGCGAGCTTACCGGACTTGCCGCGCTGGACCGGGCGCTCGAAAAACGGCGCGTGCGGCGGTCGTACGACCTCGGCCTCGCCGACGGATTCGAATACTACACCGGCATTTTGTTCCGGGGGTATCTCCCCGGCGCCGCGGAGGCCGTCCTGAAGGGCGGCCGCTACGACCGGCTCTGCGGGAACTACGGGCGCGAGGCCCCGGCCGTGGGGTTCGCGCTCGATTCGGAGGCCGCCGCGCTGGGGGCGGTCCCGAAAGGCCCGGCCGCGAAAGCCGCAGCGAAGAAAGGGAAGCGGTAACTACAGATGCCGAGCGTCGTGATGGTCGGCGCCCAGTGGGGCGACGAGGGCAAGGGCAAGGTCGTGGACTACTACACCCGCGCCTCGGACGCCGTGGTGCGATACCAGGGCGGGAACAACGCAGGCCACACGCTCGTCGTGCGCGGCCAGAAGAAGGTCCTGCACCTGATCCCCTCGGGCATCCTGCACCGGAGGAAAACCTGCTTCATCGGCAACGGCGTCGTCATTGATCCCGTCGTGCTGTTCGGGGAGATCGAGGACCTGAAGGCGGAAGGGCATCTGAAGACGCCCAGACAGCTCCGCATCAGCGACCGTGCCCACATCATCTTCGACTACCACCGCATCCTCGACGCCGCGCAGGAGAAATCCCACGGCAAGGGGGCCATCGGCACCACCGGGCGCGGCATCGGCCCGGCCTACGCCGACAAGACCGCCCGCATCGGCATCCGCGTGGCCGAGTTCATCGACCCGGTGAAGCTGCGCGAGCGGCTCGACGCCATCCTCCCCGTGCGCCACGAGATGCTGGAAAAGATCTACGGCACCCGCTGCCCCGGCGTCAGCGAGGTTGTACGCGAATACCAACCGCTCGCCGAGAAGCTCATCCCCTACGTGGAGGACACGGGAGCCACCCTCTCGAAGATGATCTCGTCCGGAAAGCGCATCCTGTTCGAGGGCGCGCAGGGGACGATGCTCGACATCGACCAGGGGACCTACCCCTACGTCACCAGTTCCAGCACCGTCGCCGGCGGCGCCTGCACCGGCTCCGGCGTCGGCCCCACGGCGATCGATTCGGTCATCGGCGTCACCAAGGCCTACACGACCCGCGTCGGCGCGGGGCCGTTCCCCACGGAACTGCCCGAGGGCGACCCGGTGGGGGAGCACCTCTCCAGCACCGGGGCGGAGTTCGGCGCGACGACGGGCCGCCGCCGCCGCTGCGGCTGGCTCGACATGGTGGTGCTGCGCCACTCGGTCCGCGTGAACGGCCTCACCGGCATCGTCATCACCAAGCTCGACGTGCTGAGGGGCCTGAAGGAACTGAAAGTCGCCGTCGCCTACAAACTCGACGGGAAGAAGATCGACGCCCCGCCGGCCTCGCCCATTGATCTTGGCCGCTGCGAGCCCGTCTACCGGACCTTCAAGGGGTTCGACGAGGAGACGCGCCATGCCCGCACGCTGCGCCAGCTCCCCAAAAACGCCCGCGCCTACGTGGAGGCGATGCAGGAACTCTCAGGCGTCCCCGCCATCCTCGTCAGCGTCGGCCCCGACCGCGACGAGTCGATCCTCCTCGGCGACCCCTTCTGCTGCGGACGCAAGCCCGCCAGAGGGTGAGGTGAGGGGTTAGGGCGGGGGCAGTTGAAGACCCTGGGCTTCAGGAGTAAATTGCGTCCGTGCTAACCCGCAGGAAATCCAGGTCCTCCTCCCCGCTCAGTGTCTTCGAGATCTGCGCGGGCGGCGGCGGGCAGGCTTTGGGCCTCGAACAGGCGGGTTTCAGCATGGAAGGGGCCGTGGAGATCGAGGAGATCGCCTGCGAAACCCTTCGCAGCAACCGCCCCGGCTGGAAAGTGCTCAACACAGACATCCGCGAGGTTGACGGGACCGCCTGGCGGGGAATTGACCTTCTGGCGGGCGGGGTCCCCTGTCCGCCATTTTCCATCGCCGGCAAGCAGCTCGGACCGGAGGACGAGCGTGATCTTTTCCCCGAGGCCCTGCGGCTGGTGATGGAGATGGACCCGGCTGCCGTGATGCTGGAGAACGTGCGCGGTTTTGCCTCGGAAAAGTTCGATGACTACCGGAAACGGATCATCCAGAAGCTGAACCGCTGGGGATACTGGGCGGACTGGCGGGTCCTGAATGCATCGGACTATGGAGTCCCCCAGCTCCGGCCGCGGTTTATCCTTGTCGCCATCAAGCAGAAACATTCGCCGCTGTTCGAGTGGCCGGAGGCGTCTGTACGGACGCCGACGGTCTCGGAAACCATCGGAAGCCTGATGCTCTCGCGGGGCTGGAAGGGCGGAAGCTGGTGGCTGAAGAAGGCGAACGGCATTGCGCCGACGGTCGTGGGCGGCTCGCGGAAGCACGGCGGGCCTGACCTGGGGCCCACTCGCGCCCGCCGCCAGTGGGCCGAACTGGGCGTGGACGGTCTGGGAATCGGCGACGAGCCGCCCGGTGCCGGTTTCCCGGCCCGGCAGCTTCCCAAGCTGACCGTTCCGATGGTTGCCCGCATACAGGGGTTTCCGGATGAGTGGAAATTCGCCGGCCGGAAGACCGCCGCCTACCGGCAGGTTGGCAATGCATTTCCCCCTCCGGTTGCACGGGCCGTGGGGCAATCGATCGTGAACTCACTGAGGGGCGAGAAGTGGCGAAGCGCGGCAGCGGGATAAAAAAGCGCGGGGATGGGGCCCGTGCGAAGTTACGGGATTACTTTCTGGCCAATATCGGCCGGGTTCTGGATTCCTACGAGCTGCGTGAGGCAGCAGGCGGTATTACGGAATGGGCACGGCGGGTTCGCGAACTCCGCGACGAGGAAGGCTACCGCATCCTGACGAACAAGGACCGGTCGGGCCTGAAGCCGGGCGAATACCTTCTGGAAGACCCCAAGCCGGTACCGGCCTTTGCCCGTTCGATCAGTAAGGAAACCCGGTCGCTGGTGCTGGACCGGAACGGGTTTACCTGCCAGCAGTGCGGCGCGGTGGCCGGTGAGCCGCACCCCTACGACAGCGGCCGGAAAACCCGGCTTCACATCGGCCATATCATCGACAAAAGCATGGGTGGTGCCGACGAGCTTTCAAACCTGCGGGCGGTCTGTTCCGTCTGCAACGAAGGAGCGAAGAACCTGACGCTCGACCGCCCTTCGGCGCGCAAGCTGCTTATTCAGGTCCGCCGTGCCACCATCGCGGACCAGATCGCGGTTCTGGACTGGCTGAAAAGGAAGTTCCCTGCCGGGACGAGCGGGTGAATGGACTCCCTCTCTCCCCTCCGCCGCTCGGAAAACATGCGGCGCATCCGGTCCCGGCACACATCGCCGGAACTGGCAGCCCGGAAAATCGTGTCATCGCTGGGCTTCCAGTGCAGTCTTCACGGCCGGGATCTGCCCGGAAAGCCCGACCTCGTGTTCCGGACCCGGAAGAAGGCGGTTTTCGTCCACGGCTGCTTCTGGCATCTCCACGGGAACTGCCCGGACGGCCGGATTCCCCGGTCGAGAAGATCGTACTGGAAACCCAAGCTGGAGCGGAATGTCAGCCGTGACCGTCTGAACCGCCGCCGTCTGAACCGGCTCGGCTGGCGGACCCTGACCGTCTGGGAGTGCCAGATCGAAAGGCGGCCGGAATCGGTCGCCCGCCGCCTGCGCCGGTTTCTGGAAGTGGGATAAAGCCTCACCTCCTCCCGCGCTGCCTCATCCGGGCCCGGAGCCGCTGGACCGCCGGGCTCTCGCGGGGCGGCGGGGTTTCGGCCGCGGGCCGTGCCGGTTCCCCGGAAGAAACCACACCCCCGCCCTCCGGGCTCCCCCTCTCCGCAGACGCAGAGAGGGGGCCAGAAACCTCCCCCTCTCCGGTTCCCGGAGAGGGGGATAAAGGGGGTGAAGCCTCACCCCGCGACC
>JAHCIT010000018.1 GCA_026129095.1 Deltaproteobacteria bacterium | reverse complement strand
CCCCGCGCGGGAAAGGTCATCAAGTAGCCCTTCCTCTGCCTTGCTGGCCTTATGGCTTCCTTCCTTCACATAGGCGCCGAGTCCGTACCGAGGGAGTTCCAGCTTATTGATGATGTCGACGACTTTTTCCGAATAGAGCTGGGCGTACTGGTCGTTGATCTCGAACTTCTGCGTTTTTGGCAGCCGGTCCGGGAAATACGATCGCGTGCCGTCACCCAGCTCCAGATACTTCCTGCCGTTCTTAGGATCGGTTTTGGCGTAATGCTCTTTTACGAATCCCCGGGTACGGCGGATCAGAAACAGCCGCATGAGGTTGCGCCAGTCTTCGGAATACTCGCTCTTGTCGAACGCCTTCAGGGTCGTGGGATGGCACGAGTGCCTGGCGACAAATGCCTTATCGCCGCCGATCTGCCGTATCGCCCGCTCCGGCCGGATACCAAGATCATCCGTCTCGTTCATGAACAGACCGAGCTGACTGGAAAGATCCCGGTATTCCTTGTTGTACGGCGTCGCGGTCAGCAGAACGCACTGGCTCTCGTTCTCGTGAATATATTGCTGAAGCCTTTTAAACCGCTTGCCTTCGCGGTTTCTCAGATTGTGGCTTTCGTCGATGATAACGAGATCGTATGAGTGATTGATGCCATCCAGTTGTGTCAGAATTTCGCTCTGGGAGAGCACTCGCGCTGCGATCTTGAAATGCTCTGCGTATTCCTCCCACATTTTCTTCAGGTTTTTCGGACAGACAATCAGAATCCTCGACCGCTGATCTTCCTGGAAGACCTTCGCGAGGGCCGACGCGACCATCGTTTTGCCGAGGCCGACCACATCACCGATCATCACCCCGCCGTATTCGTTGACATGATAGGCGGCTATCTGAACGGCTTTCTCCTGAAACGGCAGGAGGACCCCACGGAATTCCTGTGGCAATGAAAACGTCCGGACGCCCTCGCGCGCCAGCTCCGACAGGTGGTAGGCCATTTTTAGGTAAATGAAGTAAGGGGGGATGATCTCTTCACTCGCCCAGCTATCCTCGATTGCCTGAATCAGCTCTTCCGAGACATCAAAGCATTTCGGATCGTTCCATCGATCATTGAACCACTGGAGCAGTTCAGCACATGCGACGTTTTCTTCAACCGTAACGTTTAGCTCACCCTGTTTCTCAAGCCCGGATCGCGTGAGGTTGCTACTGCCGACGACGGCATGGAACGGCTTTACGGAGTGATCGTAATGGAGAAGGTATAGCTTCGCGTGCAGCCGGTGAGGGTAAAGTTTTACCGAGACCTGCTTATTCTTGAGTTGCCGGTAGAGCTGCCGGAGTCCTGCTTCATCGACGTTGCTAAATGAACCGTAGGAAAGCTGCTCCCGTAAGCTCTTCGCCATTTCCCTGCGGAGTTCTTTCAACTCCTCCAGGCCGAGCAGGCTTTTCTTCGACATGCCATCGCCAATGATGTCGTCAATTTCCGCAGCGGCGCTGACGTGCATCCCGATCAGTAACCGGCAACGGTTTTCATCCGCGCCGGTCCACGCATCGAACGGTGACGCGATCCCCCTCCAACCGCGCAGGTTAAAGTAACCCACACAAAAATCCGCTCGCTTTGCGGATTTCAGCCAATCGTTCAGGTTTGGGAGGAGCTTCTTGTCGATATTATCGAGAATTGTCGGCACAGATCCCCTCCAACCGCCCATTCACCATCTACGCCAGAACGGTTTTTATAACCGAGCAACACAATGCCTTCAACTATTTCGAAAATTCTTTGGGCTATCCGTTGTTGATTTAGACTGCGGGAGCATCGCTTCTGCCCGTAACAGGATGTGTGTCGGTAAAGACGGGCTTCCGCAGAAAATGGCCTGACCCGTCCAATGCAACTGGCCCTGGTCTATCAATTAGGAACCGACTCTAAAGTCGGTCCCAATAACCCGGAAACGCGACAACCCATTCACCATCTCATGGCGGCTGCCGTGCCGTCTCATATGCCGCCTGACCTTCCCCCGACTGGACCGGTTATTAAGTCAGAGATTCCAAGGTGAGCGGCTCCTCGAAAACGAGAAGGAGCCAATGGCAATGGCATACCGCACTTCAGCCGAAGCAGTCAGCCTATAAACTCCATCGACGAGCCATGGCGGTTAGAAATCTCTCCGGTGACGGGCCGCCGCAGACGGCAGGTATCACCGAAAACTTGCCGCAGCCGAGGACCATATTGACTGGTGACGGACCAGCGGCGGCGTCTGGGTAAGTCCATAAGAGGCGAGCAGTTACACCGGAGGCGAACCCGGATCTATTCTGGCGCCGAAGCCGCCTGGGAGTAGGGGTGATGATCAGGTACCACCACCCACCACCGGCGAAACCTCAGTTGCCCGGATGAGCCACAACGCATTGAACTGGCTGGGATTTTCTCGGATGAGCCGACGGGCGGGCCTGAAATAACTTCACGAGCAGCGAGAAAACCCCCACCGAAGCCCTCTCCATACCCCCACCCGGTCCTCATCCAAGCCCCCACCTTCCAACCATCTATTTCTATTGGGAATAAACTGAAAAGTAGGGACTAGGTGGGGGCTTTTTGAGTTTTGCACCCGTTAGACCCCGGAGTTCTATCGAAGCCGGAAGCCCCCGGACACAACTGTGTCCTTTTCAGGGACACTGTTGTGTAAAGGGTCTGACGCTTAAGCGACAGCTAAGTTGTTGAAATGAGAAATCAGGCTGCGTCGTCTGCGGTCACAAGAAACTCTCTGATGAGTGCGTCGGTTTCGTTGATTTCACCCTGATGATCCAGATACAGGGTTCGAAGGCCGTCACCGGCGGCCCGCCAAGTCAGCAAAAACCGTGTTGAAAACTGGAAGATAGTTCTGGTGGTTGCGCTCTCATTCACCGGCCTTTGGTGATGACACCCGGCGGTAGAGTGTACGCCGGTCAATGCCCAGGATACGGGCGGCATGGGCGACATTGCCTTGCGTCTGCCTGAGAACCCGGCGGATATATTCATCCTCGACGGCGGCGAGGGGGAGTTCGCAAGCCTGGGCGTTATCCAGAAAGTCGCCCGCGGCATCGGGTTCCTTATTGATCCGTACGTCTTCGATCGACAGCGTGTCGTGCTCGGCAAGCACGACGGCACGCTCGATCGTATGTGCCAGTTCGCGCACATTGCCGGGCCACTGGTTGCCCAGCATCCAGCGCAGTGCCTCGACGGATATTCCCAGCAGGGCGCGGCCTGCCCTCTGGCAGGCCTGCTGCAGGAACCGGTCGATGAGCGGCTGGATATCTTCCGGCCGGTCACGCAGCGGCGGGATATCAATGCGGACAACATTCAGGCGATAGTAGAGATCCTGCCGGAACTGCCGGGCCTTTACAGCTACTTCAAGGGGCTGGTTCGTGGCGCAAATGATCCGTACATCCGCCTCTACCTCGGACTCGGCGCCAATGGGCCGGATCTTCCGGGTCTCGATCGCCTGCAGGAGCTTGGGCTGGATATCGAGCGGCATCTCGCCGATTTCGTCCAGAAAGAGCGTCCCGCCCATCGCCTGCTCGAACAGTCCGGAGCGGTCGCGCTGGGCGTCCGTGAATGCCCCACGCCGGGCACCAAACAGTTCGCTTTCGGCGAGGGTGCCGGGCAGGGCCGCACAGTTGACCTGAACAAAAGGACCATTCAGGCGGGCGCTCCGGTCATGGATATACCGGGCAAGCAGGCCCTTGCCAGCGCCACTTTCACCGGTAAGCAGGACATTGGCCGGACTCTGGGCTGCCCGGAGAGCGAGTGAGGCCACTTTCCGCATGGCCTCGCTGCGGGCCACTAGTTCCCCGGAGGCCGACTGCTCGGCCAGGGACGTATGGAGGCGGACCAGCTCGCGCCGCATCTGCCGTTCGCGAAGGGCCCGTTCGATGGCGTGCCGGAGTGTTTCGTGGCGGAACGGTTTGGTGATGAAGTCGGCGGCGCCGTTACGCAGGCACTGGACTGCCAGATCGATGCTCCCGAACGCGGTGATGACCAGAACGATCTGGCCGGGCTGCTGGCGGTGAATGGCCGCCATCAGATCCGGCCCGCGCATGCCAGGCATCTCCACATCGGTGAGGACCAGATCGAATGGCTCTTTCTGGATACGCCTGAGCGCGTCTTCCGGGCTCGTGGTCCCTGTTACCCGGTAGCCATCCTCTCCGAGGATTTCCGCCAGGTAATCAATCACGCCCGGGTCATCATCCACGGCGAGGATGCGGGCTCCGGCGGCGACGGTCTGGGTAACAGTGCTCACGTCAGGCTGCATCCTCCTGGGGAACAGGGAAGTATACGCGGAAAATCATCCCTGCAGGCTTATTGTTTGCAACCGTAATCCGTCCACCCGCCTCCTCGATAATGGATTTTACCACGGCGAGCCCGAGCCCCACGCCACCTGTATCCGGCCGGGTCGTATAAAACGCGTCGAAAATGCGGGACCGGTCAGCGGGTGCGATGCCCGATCCGCTATCCCTGACCTCAAGGCAAAGTGCGGGGCCGTCAGGACCGGTTCCATCAGTAGACGCTTGCGCTGTGAGGGAGATATTCACCGTTCCGCCCGGAGGAGTCGCATTGAGGGCATTCCGGACAAGATTGAGCACCACCTGTTCGATCTGGCTTTCGTCGCACCGGATAGAAGGGAGGTCTTTGGCGGCTTCCATGCCCAGGCGGATGCCGTTTCGTTCAGCTTCGTGAGACAGCAGGTCACAAATGGCGGTGACGGGCCGCCTCAAGTCGCTGTGTGCCATCTGGACAGGCCTGCGTTTCGCCAGTGAGAGGAGCTGGCTGACGATCTGGGTAATCCGCTCGCCCTGATGGGCGATGATCGAGGCATGGTGCCGCACCCGTTCCGGATCACAGTCCCGGTCGAGCATCGCCCGGGCACGGCCGACAATGACCTGGAGGGGTGAGCCGATCTCATGGGCGAGGCTGGCCGCCAGCTGGCCGACCGTGATCAGCTTGTCTGCACGCTCAAATCCCTGCTCGAGTTCATGGCGCCTGTCCACCTCCTGAAGCAGTTCCGTCCGTGCGTTCTGGAGCTCGACCAGCATCCGGTTGAACTCGACAGCGACCTCATGCATCTCGTCGCGGCGGCGTTCGGAATAAAATGACTGCAGATCACCCGACTGGACTCCCTGCATGGCAGACATGAGTTCATCGAGAGGGCGCTTGATATAGACCCGGCCCATGACGAGGCCGAAGCCTGAGGCCAGAATCACGAAAATGATCACGGAAAGTATGATGTCGCGGCGAGTGACGGACAGATCCTTTCGCATCTCTGTCAGGGGACGGGTGACAATGACTGCTCCCAGGTAACGGCCCGCTTCCGATTTCAGGGGGACGCCAACGGCCAGCAGATGGGGTGAGCGGTCATCGTCGAGCCGGACCACGTAGTCGCTCTCTTTCTGGACGTCGGCCAGCACATCCTTTGCAAAGGTGCTGACTTCGGTGGCATCCGCGGACATGGCGCGGAGCTGCCCCTGGGCATCAAAGACGAACACGTCTACCAGCGGTTCAACTTCCTCGATCTGCTGGATGGATTCCTCGATGTCCGATAGCTGCTGGTCGCGCAGGGCGTGCTCGGTCGCGGTCTGAAGAGTGTGGGTGAGCAGGCTGGTTTCCCGGTAAACAGCCTGGAGAAGATCCCGCTCTTCTTGTCGAACCAGATTGTAAGCATAAAGGCTGAACAGGATCAGTCCGATTCCGGTAAGGGCCAGCGTGATCTTTGCGGAAATCTTCATCGGTCGCAGATTTCAAAAATGCCACACCCAGTGACAGTTTTGTATGGGCCAGCAGGTTTTTGATCTATTGAAGTGCGGCATGCCTGCGTGCGCAAAATCCCCGAAAACCTTCATCGTTCTGTCAGTTTAATCGCATTGACCAATCTTAATCGGCAGGACCGGGTTGCTGGCCCGGCATGTGCTTCTCTTCTGGATGCAAGGATCATGGAAATGAAACAGTATAAATGTCTGTACACAGCCGTTGCGGGGGTTCTCCTGGTCACAGGGGCCGGATGTCAGCCATCACATGGGAATGCACATGCTGATGGGGCAGGAGAGATCCGGTCAGAGAGTGCCCGGTCCGGAACATCACTGGTGCGGGTTGCCGGGGCTGCACTCCGGTATATCCGGACGGTTGAGATCGAACCGAGCCAGGTCCGCAATACGGTGCATGGTCCGGGCCGTGTGGATTTCGCCGAAGGTGCCGTGGCCGATATTTCGGTGCCTGTGCCGGGCCGTATCACGCACCTCCATGCCAAGGTGGGAGAAACAGTAAGCCCGGGGGCGCCTCTGATCACGCTGGACAGTCCCACTGCCGCCCAGTTTCGCGCCGAATACAACATGATGAAAGCCCGGCTTTCAGTGGCGCGGGAATCGGTAGCCCGGCAACGGCGGCTGATGGAGCAGGGAATTGGGGTCGAGATGGAGCGGCTCGCTGCCGAAACCAGTCTTGTTGAGGCTGAATCGGCCTTTGCCCAGGCAGGGAAAGCTGTGGCGTTTCTTGGGTCCGGTTCAGGGTCTGAAGTGGTGGTCCGGTCTGCTATCGGGGGGACCGTTCTGGCACGCGACGTGATGGTCGGGGCGTTTGTGGACCCCGCCGGGGGACCGGCAATGAAGGTCGGAGATCCGGCCAGGCTGAGAGTGGTTGTAGATCTGTTCGAAAGGGATGTGGTGCACGTCCAGGCTGGCGCACCGGCGAAAATCGAAGTCACGTCGGTGGGTGCGGTCATTCACGGCACGGTGACGGCGGTGGGGGGAGCGGTGCTGACGGCCTCGCGCCGGGTTCCCGTCTTTATTTCCATCGACACGATAGACGCTCCCGTGCGTTCAGGGATGTACGTGAAGGCCGAGATACAATCGGCGCCGGCTGCCGGGTTCCTGCTGCCTGCAACGGCAGTGCTGATCAAGGATGGCGGACGCCAGATGGTGTATGTGGAGACAGCCCCAGGCGAATTCTCCCCCCGCTCGGTGGAAGTGGGGCCAGTTTACAACGGCAAGGTGAGGATCCTGAAAGGTCTCAGTGATGGCGACCGGGTCGCTGTCGAGGGCGCACTCTTGATCGACGGAGCCTCGACGCAACTGCTCTGAACCGGCTCCGGCTGTTCCGGAACAACATAGGGATACGGAATGCTCCACGCCATCATTTCATGGTGCGTCCGCCGCCGTCTCGCCACGGTGGGAGCGACGCTGCTGGTTGCCGGTTACGGCGTCGCAGCATATTTCCAGACACCCATCGAGGCATATCCGGATGTGACCAATGTCCAGGTGAATGTGATCGCACAGGCACCGGGGCTGGCACCTGAGGAAGTCGAGCGGCAGGTTACTATCCCGCTGGAAAAGGAACTGAATGGCACGCCCGGCATGACAGTCATGCGGAGCGAGAGCCTGTTTGGCCTATCGCTCATCTGGCTCGTATTCCAGGACGATGCCGACAGTTTCAAGGCGCGGATGCTGGTTCAGGAGCGCATCGCAGGGATCAGGCTGCCGGAAGGCGTATCGGCAGAGCTGGCGCCTGACTATACGCCGCTTGGAAAGATCTTCTACTACCGGCTCACCAGTCCGCGCCACACGCTTTACGACCTCCGTTCCGAACAGGACTGGACGGTTTCCCGCGTGTTCCGTCAGGTGGACGGCGTCGCGGATGTAATCGGCTTCGGAGGTTTCAGCAAGGAACTGCATGTCGAAGTCGATCCGGACCGGCTGATGGCATACGACATCACCATCGAGGATGTGTCGGAATCGATCCGCCGGTCGAACCTGAACGTCGGAGGCGGGATTCTCCGGCAGGGAGATCAGGATCTGGTCATTCGCGGGATTGGCTATCTCACGAGTGTCGAGGACCTGCGTAACGTCGTGCTCCGGAGCCCCGATGGATCACCCATCACGGTTGGAGACGTGGCGCGGGTTGTCCAGTCCCATACTCCGCGGCGCGGCAGTGTTGGCATGGATGAAGAGGATGAGATCGTTCAGGGGATCATTTTGCTCCGCCGCGGCCAGAATCCCAATACTGTCATTGAACGGATCCATGAGAAAGTTGAGGAACTGAACAGCCGGGTTCTTCCGTCCGGCATGAAGCTCGAGATTCTTTACGACCGGAGCCGGCTGACAGGCCTCACCCTTTCGACAGTCCACAACAACCTGCTGCACGGTTTCCTGCTGATTGTCGGTGTGGTCTGGCTCCTGCTCCGGAGCCTGCGGGGGTCGCTCATCGTGGCCACGGTGATTCCACTCTCGCTGCTGACGGCTTTCATCGGACTGTTCCGGCTCGGGCTCCCGGCAAACCTGATTTCCATGGGTGCCATTGATTTCGGGATTCTCGTCGATGGCGCGGTCGTGCTGGTGGAAAACGTCTTCCACGAGATCCGGCACCGGCGGCCGCAGAGCCGCAAGGAAATCATCCGCATGGTGATGTCGGCTGCTGTGGATGTGGCTCGGCCGACCTTTTACGCGATGTCCATCATCCTGGCCTCGCTGCTTCCTGTTTTCACACTCCAGAGTGTCGAGGGGCGGATATTCCGCCCGCTGGCACTTACCTACAGTTTCGCGCTGCTGGGTGCCCTGGTGTTCGCCCTGACGATCATTCCCGCCCTGTGCGCCCTGTTCATGCGGCCGTCCGACGCCGATATACGGGAGCCGCGGTTCCTGGAGAAGTTCAAGGAGGCGTACGTCCGGCACCTGGGATGGCTGCTCGGCCGCCGCCGTCAGGCGATGGGAGCCGGACTGGCGCTGTTGCTGGCGGCCGGGCTTGCCGGGTCGGTCATAGGCACGGAGTTTCTGCCGGAACTGGACGAGGGCGATCTGTACGTGTTTGTCGAGATGCCGGCCAGCATTTCGCTGGAAAGGGCAATCGGCATAACCCGCGATGTACGGCTCCGGTTCCTGAAGCTCCCCGAGGTCATATCCACGGCATCGGAGCTGGGGCGTCCTGAAGACGGAACCGACAACGAGGGGGTTAACATGGCCAAGGTGTTCGCCCGTCTGAAACCCCGAAACGAATGGCGCAAGGGGTTGACGAAGGATCGTCTGGTGGAGGAGGCGAGGCAGTCGCTTCAGGAGATACCGGGAGTCCAGTTCAACTTTTCCCAGCCGATCAAGGACAGCGTGGAAGAAGCCGTGGCGGGGGTGCGGGGCAAGGTTGTCCTCAAGGTTTTTGGCACGGATCTGGAGGAAATGCGCGCCCTTCTGCTGCAGGCCGTTGACGTGCTTCGGCCAGTGGATGGCATCGTGGATCTCGGTCTGTACCGGGATTCCCGGGTTCCGCAGCTCCAGATCCAGCTGAAACGCGATCGCCTGGCCAGGGAGGGGATGCCAGTCAGTACCGTTCTGGAAACGCTGGAGACGGCGCTCGCCGGCCGGGTGGTGACGGATTTCCGCGAAGGAGAACGGATGGTGCCCGTACGGGTGCGGATGCCCTGGGAGGCACGGGCCGATACGGGCCGGATCGGCGAGATTTATGTTGAGACTCCGAGGGATACGGTCATCCAGCTCAGGGAACTGGCGGATATCTCCATCGCCGACGGCCGGGCAGCCATCGCCCGCGAGGCAAACCAGAGATACCTGGCCCTGAAGTTCAATATCGAGGGACGGGACATGGGCTCGGTCATTCAGGATGCGATGGCCGAGGTCCGGAACGGGGTGGAAGTGCCGGAAGGCATGTACCTGGCCTGGGGCGGGGAGTTCGAGAACCAGCAGCGCGCCATGACACGCCTGAAAGTGATAGTCCCGGTTGCGCTCATCATTGTCATTACGCTGCTCTACATGGCCCTCAAGTCGGGCCGGAGTGTCCTCGCAATCCTGCTGCTGGCTCCCTTTGGAATGACGGGCGGCCTGTTTGGCCTTCTGATGGTCGGGGTGGACCTTTCCGTCAGCGCCGTGATCGGCTTTATCACGCTTCTCGGCCAGGTCTGCCTGATGGGCCTCCTCATCCTGAGCGCCATCGAGGCCCGCCGCCGGTCGGGGGAGGCCCTCGTCCCTGCCATGATCCAGGGGGCCGCCGACCGGCTCCGTCCCGTCCTGATGGCATCCCTGCTCGCGGCGATGGGGCTGACGCCGATGGTCGTTTCCACCAGCATGGGAAGCGAAACCCAGCGGCCGTTCGCCACGGTGATCGTTTTCGGAATGGTCACGACCTTCCTTGTCTCCATTTATCTTCTTCCGGTGATCTATTCATTCGTGACATCGAAGGAGCTTGCTCCGCTGGAGGCCGATGATGAGGCATGAAAGAGTATCGGGATTCCTCGCCGCGATGGCGCTGCTGATGATGGTTCCGGTAGCGGCTGCTGGCATGAAAGCGGATTCTGCGGATGCCGACGGAGCAGGCGACCTCATCCGGTTTGATGGCCTGCTTGGGCAGGTGCGTAGCCATCACCCGGACCTCAAGGCAGCCCGGTCCCACGTCAAGGTGGCCGAATCGGCAAGGGTCCAGGCCGGACTGATTCCGAATCCGGTGGCATCCTACTCGCTGATGGGGATCGCCAGGGGCGCGAACACCATCGACGGCAGGGAGCATCTGGTGTCTGTCGAGCAGCCGGTGTTCCTTTTCGGCCAGCGCGGGGCGCGCATACGGATGGCCGAGCACCAGATCGCAGCAGTTGGCCGGCAGGCGGACATCGTTGAGGCCGAACTGCTGGCAGATGCCAGGGAACTGTTCATCCATGCCTTCATTGCCCGGGAGCGGGAACGTGTTGCCGGGGCTGCCCGTGAAGACCTGCTGAAAGTACAGTCCGTCGTGGAGGGCCGGGGCCGGCTCGGCCTGAAAAGCCAGTTCGAGGTGTTCAAGATACGAATGGAGCTTGCCGCTTTCACCCACCGCATGGAGTCGGCCCGGATCGAGGCGGAGCGGCAGTCGGCCCAGCTTGGAGCGGCACTTGGCCGCCCCGGATGGAAACCGGAGGCACGGGGAAAGCTCCGGCCGCTGGCTGTCCCGTCCGATTTTGACCAGCTGTGGAAGGATATCGTCGTGGCGCATCCCCGGCTCCAGGCCGCCGAAGCGGAGCTTCGCGTGGCAGAGGCAGGGGTGGAACTGGCCCGGAGGGAACGGTGGCCGCAGGCAACGCTTGTCGGCGGTGTGCAGGTGACGACAAACCAGCACAGCGTGGCGCCGTTCGGTGGCATCGGCCTCGAAATACCGCTGTTCGACCGTGGACAGGGAACTGTGGGGATCGCCGGAGCCGGACGCGTGACGGCCGAACTGGAAAGCCAGGCCACGATGCTGAAACTGCAGGGCAGGCTGGCCGCGGAGATCGGCGCCCTCAGGCAGCGGCTCCACCAGCTTGAGGGGTTCGACCGGCGGATACTGGACGGCCTGCCCGAACTGCGGAAAATGGCGGAGGCCTCCTACCGGGAAGGTGCTGCAGGGCTGCTGGAACTGCTCGATGCCTTCCGTACCGAGACCGATCTCCGGCTGGAGCACCTGGATACGCTGGAACAGGTCCTGCTCGCCGAGGTGCGCGTGCTGTCGGCAGCGGGTCTGGTGGAGTGGGTGCCAGCGGAACACTGAAAAGCATGCCTTGAAGCCATTCCTGACAGGATTTCCCGCAAACCAGCTACCGCCAGTTTTCCCTCCGGTTTGTATTCTCCCGCCAGTTCACCTATAGGGTCCGCGCCTGGCCCCTCGGGGAGCCGGGGTATTCAGCATCCCAAGAGCTGAATCCGGATTCGCGCATCTGCGCATTCTCCTGTCACTGGCCACTAACCCTGTCTGCTGACTCCCCGACATCCTGGCGGCGTTCCCAGCCTTCTGCCGGATGCCATATCGCCGGGCGGCCCGTGTTGGACCGCTCCGGACGGGATCCAGTTTGCTGGCCAAGGAACCATACATTTCCATGCAGTCCTCACAACACCGTGCGAATCCTCACCATCCGAACCAGCGTCCGCCAGTTCCGCCCCAGGCGGGCATGTCCACGAATCATCCGGCAAGGCCGCCGGTTCAGCCGGGCGTTCCCGGCATCCCGGGAGAGGCCGCCGCCGGGGATTCCGGCTTTGCCGGTTTCGCCCTGAGCCCGGCCGTTCACAAGGGCGTGGCGGGCGCGGGCTTCACCGTCCCCCGGCCCATCCAGGCCGAAACCATTCCGGCGGCGCTTGAGGGCCGTGACGTGCTGGGCCTCGCCCAGACGGGCACCGGCAAGACCGCCGCCTTTGCCCTGCCGATCCTTGAACGTCTGCTCGCCACCCGGAAGCCCGGCCCCCGTGCGCTGGTGCTCGCCCCCACGCGGGAGCTTGCCAACCAGATTGATACCGAAATCCGGCTGCTGGCGAAGTTCACGCCCGTCAAGACGGCCGTCGTCTACGGCGGCGTGTCGTTTCACCGCCAGGTGGAAGCGCTCCGCCGCCGTCCCGACATCATCGTCGCCTGTCCCGGCCGCCTGCTCGACCTGATGGGCGAGCGTGCCGTCCGGCTCGACAGTATCGAGACGCTGGTGCTCGACGAGGCCGACCACATGTTCGACATGGGGTTCCTGCCGGACCTGAAGCGGGTCATCTCGGCCCTGCCGCCGGTGCGCCAGAACCTGCTGTTCTCGGCGACAATGCCGCCCGAGATTCGCGGCCTTGCCAACCAGATACTGAAAACCCCCCACGTGGCCGAGCTCTCCCGATCGACCCCGGCGGAGACGATCCAGCACGCGATCTGCCCGGTGCATGAGTCGCAGAAGCTGGACCTTCTCAAGCACCTTTTGGCCGGCGAGGGGTTCGATTCGGCCATCATCTTCACCCGGACCAAGCACCGGGCGAAGCGGCTCGCCGATACGCTGCAGAAGGCCGGGCACCGCGCCGCCGCGCTGCAGGGGAACATGTCGCAGGCCCAGCGGGACCGGACGATGGGCGACTTCCGCGCCCGCCGGACGCGGATCATGGTGGCGACCGATATCGCCGCCCGCGGCCTCGACATCGCCAGCGTCTCGCACGTCATCAACTACGACATCCCCAACACCCCGGACGCCTACACGCACCGGATCGGCCGCACCGGCCGCTCGGAGCGGAGTGGCAAGGCATTCACGCTCGTCACCGCCGAGGACCGGGGTGCCGTGCGCGCCATCGAGCGCAAGATCGGCGCGCCGATCGCCGTCTACCGCCCGGAGGGTCTCGATCTCGCCCCGGTAGCCCGCAGCACGGGTCTGGACGACTCGCGCCCGCCCCGTCCGCCGCAGCGTCCGTGGGGCGGCGGAGGCTCCCGTTCCCGCAGCGGCGGCCGCCCCGGCGGACAGTCCGGAAACCGCTGGCGCCGGTAGGGGCGCAGCGGAAAACTACGGCTCCTGACGGTCCTCGCGCTGGCCGCGCTCGACCTGGTGACCGCCATGGTATGCAGAACGTGACCTTACCACTTGAAAACCGGTACGGTTTTCGGGGTGAGGTCGCTGGAAGCCGGGATCGGTGTCCAGCACGGCCGCGCCATTATTCATCGTGAGTTCCACTGCCTTGCGCCCAGTATATCACGGCCCCTTGATCTCCATAATCAGAACTAATTTCTGCTTCTGACAATCCTTTTCCGGCATTCCCAGGAGCCAGGCTCGGCTGGCGGCCACACCTCACATCAATCGAGGCGTGGTGAGCCGTGGTGAAGCGTGGTGGCTATAAATAGCTGTTTTTACTTGCTATTTTTGCGTGATCTCCATCACCTTCTGCCGTCCTGACCCGTGTTGAGGTGTGGCGAGCCGTGGTGAGCCGTGGCGGCAGCCCGGTTCGCCAGCCGGGTGCAACCCAAGACGGCGGCCGGTTTCCCAAGACCATAGTTTCCTGAAATAGAAGCAAATTACGGAACATTTAAGTCCCTTTGAGGCGGGGCCGGTTTTCCGTTCAGATGGGGTGTGCCGTCCCCTGTCCGCCGCCCATTATAGCACGGAGGCCTGAACCGACCGGTGAGGGACCGGGCAGGGACTTTCCATCCCTGCTATCGTTGGCTCCCGATGGCTGAAGAAAAGAGTTCACCGCCGGTTCCATCGCCAGCTGCCCGCCGCACCCGCCTGATGCTGGCGGTGGCCGTGTTCTTCGCCGTCTGGCTGGTGGCGATGGAGGCGGGGCTTCACCTCATGGGTTTCGAGGGGGTGGCGCTCTACGAGACCGGACCGGACGGTTTCTACCGGATGCGGCCGGAGATCCGTTTCATGGGCGGGGGCGAGACGAACCGCCTCGGCCTGCGGGGCGACCTGCCGGAAAATCCCGGCCTCGTACTGCTGGGCGATTCGGTCGTGTTCGGTTTCAACCTGCGCGTGGAGCAGACGGTACCGGCCGAACTGGCCCGGCTCACCGGGTACCCGGTCCTCAATGCCGGGGTGCCAGGATACGGCGCCCGCGAGCCACGGCTTCTGGTCCAGCGGGTAATGAAGGATCTTTCCGTCCCGCGCTGGGCCATCGTGCTCACCGTGAACGACGTGACCGAGGCGTCCGACCCGCTCCCGCCCCCCGCGTTCTGGATCGACACCCGCGAGCGTCACAGCCCGCTGCGGCTCCGCGAGTTTGCGGTCCTGATGCGCCACTACGCGCATGTAATGAGGGTGCGGCTGCTTCCGGGGACGGAGCAGCACCGCTGGGAGCACCGGATCACCGGTCCGGAAAAGGCCGTGCAGTGGGTGGCCGGCGAGATGGAAAAACTCCGTGCGGCGCTGCCGGCTCCGGGCAGCCTTGCCGTGGCGCTGGCCCCCTGGAAGCCGGGGGCGGAAGGCCGCAACGGCTGGATCGGCGCCTTTGCGGAAGCGGGCGGGCATGACCTTCTGGCGCCGGCGCTCGCGGCACGGAACCTGACCGTCTGGCGGACGGACACTCCCCCGTTCCCTGCCGGGAGCTTTCTGGATGACGTGCACCTTTCACCGCTTGGCACCCGCGAACTGGCCAGCCGGCTGGCGGGTTTCCTGTCTGGACCGGCTGAACCGTCTGGAAGCGTCGAAGATTATTGACGTCTTTTCACCTTGAGCAAGACATCCCTCTCGTTCACTTGGAGGCCGGCGGTCGTCTATATGGGGGAGATATGAAACCAGTGCATCAACGGACATGGATGGCGGCAGTGGTGGCGGGGCTTCTGCTTGCGGGTGCCTGTGCGAGGCAGACCACGAGGCTGGACGGCTCCGGCTCGCCATCCGAAAAGGCAAAGGCGGTGTTTCCGCAGGGCCCGCTGTTCACGCTCTACCAGGACACGGATGTCTACGTGGCCGAGCTGGACATGCAGGCGATGGCGCTCCGGCAGGTGGCCTCGCTGTCGTTCAACCCCGTCTGGTCGCCGTCGGGGGACCGTTACGCCGTCGTCCGGGCGGTGCCGATCACCTCGGTGCAGCAACTGGTCGTGTACGAACGGAAGTCCCCCGACTCGCCAATCCCGATCGCCCAGCTGACGGCGGAAACCGCCGCCCAGTATCCGGTCGTGGCGGCATTCAGTCCGTCCGGCGATCAGGTCGTCTATACGTCGGTGAATGCCGGGCTCGCTGGCCTGTTCGTGAGCGATGTCCGCAAGCGGAGTACCGTGCTGCTCGCGCAGGACAACGAACGGCGCATCCGCCGGGTTGCCTGGACCGGCGACTGGATCGTCGTCTCGCTCACCGAGGGGCGTGTGCTGCTCATCCAGACGAGGAAACTCGACCTGACGGCCGCGCCGGGTGACGCGGAGATCCAGCAGCGCAGTTATTCATTCCGGAACCTGACCGAGCCCCGGATTCATGCAGGAAACCTGTACGGTCTTGAACCCATGAAGGAAGGTAGCCGCGCCGACTACCGGCTCGTCATGTACAGGCTCGATGGCGAGCGGACGCCAAGGGAGCCGGAGCAGAGCATACTGGCGGAGAAGGTCGGCCCGGTGTTCGACATCGCTCCCGATGGCACCCTAGCGCTGCTTATCGCCTCGGCCCAGACGCGGGCGCCGCTGGAACTGGCCGTGGGGCCAAGGCCCAACCTGCTGCTCCATACCGGGATCCGGCCCTATCAGGTCCAGTTCGCCCCGGACGGGAAGCGGATTTTCGCCGTCACGGTGGCCGACGCCAGGCCCCGGTACCTCATGTACAGCATCCCGACCCGGACCGCCGTCGAGTTCGGCTCGCTCATGACCATCGAGGACGCCGCCCGCCTTTCGGCGATCGTTCGCCAGCCCCTGATGAGCATCCGGTAGGCACCTTCTGCCCCGTCGCTTGCCTTCCCCGGACGGGCCAGTTAAGCGGGGGCCGTCCGGTGGCGGATTCCCTTTCGTGCAAAGGGCATCCAACGCCAGGCAAATACACACGTTTCCGGCCGTCTGGACCCCTCTAGTGCCCCTTTTCAGGCATTTCCGGCCGGGTTGTCCGCGGCGGGTGTTTTCCACCGAATAAGGTGGGGGATAACCGCGAACAGCCATCGTTCAGGCAGCAAAGGAAGCGGAGGCATAACCCAAACCAAACGCCGGCGGGCTTCCGGATATTTACGGAAGCCACCAGTCCGGCGGCCCACTGAAAGGGGTACGTATCCCATGTCCGCAATCCAGATGAAGCAGCTTCTTGAGGCAGGCGTCCACTTTGGCCACCAGACGCGCCGGTGGAACCCGAAGATGCGCAAGTACATCTATGGCGCCCGGAACGGCATCCATATCATCGACCTCCAGCAGACGGTCGCGATGTTCGACGACGCCTACAACTACATCGTCAACCTGACCTCGCGGGGCGGAACGATCCTGTTCGTCGGCACCAAGAAGCAGGCCGCCGAGGTGGTCAAGCAGGAATCCGAACGCGCCGGGATGTTCTACGTGAACAACCGGTGGCTGGGCGGCACGCTCACGAACTTCCAGACGATCGCAAGCTCCATCTCCCGCCTGAACGAGATCGAGAAGATGTTCGAGGACGGCACCGTCACGAAGCTGACCAAGAAGGAAGGCATCGTGCTCGGACGCGAAATGGAGAAGCTGCGCGAGAACCTGGGCGGCATCCGCAACATGACCCGGCTGCCGAAGGCCCTGTTCGTCATCGACACGAACAAGGAAGCCATCGCGGTGAAGGAAGCGGCACGCATCGGCATTCCGGTGATCGCCGTGGTGGACAGCAACTGCGATCCGGATCCCATCGAGAAGGTGATTCCGGGAAATGATGATGCCATCCGGGCGATCGCCCTCTTTGCCTCCAAGATCGCCGATGCGTGCCTTGAGGGCCGCAAGGCGTTCGATGACCGCCGCCGCTCTGGCGACGAATCGATCACCGACGATGATCTCGGCACCCCGGTGCCCGAGGGGCTTACCCACTACTCGTCCTATGACAAGGCCGATCTGGACGAGGAACTGGCCGCCGAGAAGCTGGCGAAGGAAGCCGCGGCCGGCGAGACACCTCCGGCAACCACCTGACGCGGCAGCCGGCCAGCGGCAACTCCGTAACGAAGTATCAGGCGCACAGCCGCCTGAAACCATCTGTAATTCTGGAAGGAACCATTCATGGCAGAGATCAAGGCTAGCGATGTGAAGGAACTGCGGGAGCGCACCGGCGCCGGGATGCTCGACTGCAAGAACGTGCTGACCGAGGCCGGCGGCGACATGGAAAAGGCGGTCGAGCTCCTGAAGAAGAAGGGCCTTGCTGCCGCCGCGAAGAAGGCCGGACGTACCGCCAGCGAGGGCGCCGTGGCTTCCTATATCCACATGGGCGGGAAGATCGGCGTGCTGATCGAGGTGAACTGCGAAACCGACTTCGTGGCCAAGACCGAGGAGTTCCAGACGTTCTGCCGCGATCTCGCGATGCACATCGCCGCCATGAGCCCCATGTGCGTCCGCGAGGAGGAGATTGATCCCGTCTACATCGCCAAGCAGAAGGAGATCTTCATCGCCCAGCTCAAGGAAGACCCCAAGAACTCCAAGAAGCCGGCGAATGTGCTGGAGGAGATCGTCAAGGGCAAGGTCGCCAAGCACCTGACCGAAGTCGTCCTGCTGGAGCAGGCCCACGTGAAGGCCGATGTCTACGGCAAGGACAAGAAGATCAAGGACATCCTGGCCGAGAAGGTTGCCAAGATCGGGGAAAATATCGTCATCCGGCGGTTCTCCCGGTTCCAGCTCGGCGAGGGGCTCGAAAAGAAGGTATCCAACCTGGCCGAGGAAGTGGCCGCCCAGGTCGCCGCCAGCCAGAAGAACTGACCGGACCGGCCCGTCAGGAAGGAAAGGCCCGCCCCTAAGGCGGGCCTTTCCCTTGCGGTTTCCAATACCCTTGACACCCGGCCTCCGGATGTGGTCCAAAGGCGAGCACGCGGGACCGCAGGATTCCGCATTCTCCCTATGTCCAAACCGGCATACCAGCGGGTTCTTCTCAAGCTCTCGGGCGAGGCCCTCCAGGGCGACAGCCAGTACGGAATCGACCCCGGCACACTGGAGCGCATCTCGCAGGAAATCGCCGACATCGTGGCAATGAAGGTGTCGCTCTCCATCGTCATCGGCGGCGGAAATATCTTCCGGGGGCTGGCGGGCAGTTCGAAGGGGATGGACCGCTCCACGGCCGACTACATGGGGATGATGGCGACGGTCATCAACGCGCTCGCGCTCCAGGATTCGCTGGAGCGTGCCGGAGTGCCGACCCGTGTGCTGTCCGCCATCCGCATGGAGGCCGTCGCCGAACCCTACATCCGCCGCCGGGCGATCCGGCATCTGGAGAAGGGCCGGGTGGTGATCTTCGCCGCGGGCACGGGCAATCCCTATTTCACGACCGACACCACCGCAGCGCTCCGGGCCAACGAGATCGGGGCCGAGGTGATCCTCAAGGCCACGAAGGTGGACGGGATCTACGATTCCGATCCGGTCAAGAATCCCAAGGCGGTCCGTTTCGACACGATCGGCTACCGCGAGGCGCTGACGCGTGACCTCAAGGTCATGGACGCCACGGCCTTTGCGATGGCAATGGACACCAAACTTCCGATCGTGGTATTCGATCTGCACAAGTCCGGAAACATCCGGAAAGTGATCATGGGCGAAAAGGTGGGTTCACGGGTCGAATAGCCGCCCGCGAGCCTGATCCAGCCTTAGGGAGCGGACACAAGCCATGAGCCAGGACAAGATTTTCAGCGAACTCAACTCCGCGGTGAGCCACGCGATCGAGGCCCTTGGGCGCGACTTCGCCGGGCTCCGCACGGGACGTGCACATCCGTCCCTGGTGGACAATCTCAAGATCGAGGCCTACGGACAGCAGATGCCGCTGAAGTCGATGGCTACAGTGACAGTGCAGGATGCGCGGACAATCGGTATCAGCCCGTTCGATCCGTCGCAGGGGGCCGCTATCGAAAAGGGCATCCTTACCAGTGATCTCGGCATTACCCCGACCAATGACGGCAAGCTGATCCGCATTACCCTGCCGGAGCTGACACAGGACCGGCGCAAGGAACTGTCGAAGCTGGCCAAGCAGATGACTGAAAATGCCAAGGTTTCCATCCGGCACGCCCGGCAGAAGGCCAATGACACCCTCAAGGCGATGGAAAAAAACAAGGAAATCTCGCAGGACGACAGCAAGAAGGCCGCAGGCCGGGTGCAGGGAATTGTTGACGACGCCACAAAGAAGGTCGATCTGGCGCTCAAGAACAAGGAAACCGAAATCCTCGGTTAATACGGTTCCTTTTGTTTTTTATCCGCAGTTGTGCGGAAGATGACCCTGAAAGAACCGGGTTCCAGATGAGCGCAGTCAAGCGAAAGAAGCCGGCGGTTTCCGGAGAGATCCGTATCCCGCGGCATGTGGCCATCATCATGGATGGTAACGGACGCTGGGCGCAGGCGCGGGGCCTGCCCCGTGTGCTCGGCCACCGCGAAGGGGTGAAAGCCGTTCGTGCTGCCGTGCAGTCGTGCGCGCAGCTCGGCGTCAGGTACCTCACGCTGTACGCGTTCTCGACCGAAAACTGGAACCGTCCGCGGCCCGAAGTGTCGGCCCTGATGCACATGCTGGACGAATATCTCCTGATCGAGGAACGGGAGCTGATCGAACAGGGGATACGTCTCAACGCCATCGGCGAGATCGAAATGCTCCCTCGCGGAGTCCGCGACCACCTACAGTCGGTGATGGCCGCCACGGCCCAGTGCAAGGGCATGGTACTGACGCTGGCGGTTTCGTACGGATCGCGGGCGGAACTGGTGCGCGGCATACAGGTGATTGCCAGAAAAGTGCAGTCAGGTGTCATCCAGCCGGATGAAATTGATGACCGAATGGTCGCTGCCCAGCTTTATACCGCGGATATGCCCGACCCGGATCTTCTTATACGCACCAGCGGCGAGATGCGTATTTCCAACTTTCTTCTCTGGCAGCTCGCCTATGCGGAGATATATTTTTCAAAGATATTCTGGCCTGATTTCCGGAAACGCCACCTTCTGGAAGCGTTCCGTAGCTACTCCTCGCGGGAGCGGCGGTTTGGAAAGACAGCGGAGCAACTCAAGGATGGCAGCCGCCGGTAAATACCGGGCCGCTGTTTTCTGGCTGCGGTACCCTTTTTCCCCATTATCCCGGCGCCCCCTTGAACTTCCCCGCCGCTCGGCTAGGTTTGCCGGTCCTGACCGGTCGGCGCGCCATAAGGACACCTTGGCTGGGGGCGAAACCGCATCTGGGGCTGCCCTTGGGGGAGTTGACCGGTCTTGGCACGCGGCGCGTCATTGCGGTAGACTGTGAATCCGGGTGGGAGTCCGGCCGTCGTTATCTGACCGGCCGGAAGATTCCGAAACGGTTCCGGCGCAGTTGTGGTGCGGCACCCGAGGCGCACCGGCAGCGAAAGTGCCCCCTGCAGGGGTGTATACAGTATACGGACCCGGATGCTTATGTAGCACCGGGAGCCGGCAGGAGTAGTGCAGGAAGATCATGCGGAACTTTTCCCCGAACGAGTTTGCGGGCGAGGGCCTTCACAGCCAGGCGTTTGAGAGCGACGGCTGCGGCGTCGGCTTTATTGCACATCTCAAGGGAAAGAAGTCGCATGCGATCCTGAAGGATGCGCTGCTGGTCCTGAAGCGGCTCGCCCATCGTGGCGCCTGCGGTTGCGAAGTAAACACCGGCGATGGGGCTGGCGTACTCCTCCAGGTGCCTCACGCGTTTTTTGCCAAGGTGCTCAAGGGAACTCCGGTCAGGCTCCCTGAGGCGGGACAATACGCTGTCGGCATGGTGTCGATGCCCCGGGCATCAGCCGAGGCCTGCCGCCGGCTGGTGAACCAGAAGATCGAAGCGACGGGCCTCGCGGTTCTCGGCTGGCGGAAGATCCCGGTGAACGGTTCGATTATCGGGCCGACCGCCAAGGCGGCCGAACCGGTCATGGAACAGGTGTTTGTCAGCCGTCCGGCAGGGCTTGCGGACGAACTTGCCTATGAGCGGCGGATTTATCTTGCCAGGCGCCGGATCGAGAACGCCATCGCCGCTTCGGAAATTGAAGGCAAGAAGGATTTCTACATCGCCAGCCTGTCGGCGCGGCTATGCATCTACAAGGGGATGCTCACGAGCGAGCAGGTGGATGAGTACTATCCGGACCTTCTGGACCCGGATATGGTGACGGCACTTGCGCTGGTTCACAGCCGTTTCTCCACCAACACGTTCCCGTCCTGGGATCTGGCGCACCCGTTCCGGATGCTCGCCCATAACGGCGAGATCAACACGCTCCGGGGCAACATCAACTGGATGCATGCCCGTGAATCACTGGGCCGGAGCGCCCATTACACCGAACAGGAGATGCGGGATATTTTCCCGGTGATCCAGGCGGGTGGTAGCGACTCGGCCTGTCTCGACAACGTGCTCGAGTTCCTGGTGATGTGCGGTTACTCGCTGCCGCACGCGGTGATGATGCTGATCCCGGAAGCCTGGGAACAGCACACCTCCATGTCCGCCTCCAAGAAGGACTTCTACGCCTACCACGCCTGCCTCATGGAGCCGTGGGACGGTCCGGCGTCGATTGCGTTCACCGATGGGCACATGATCGGAGCCGTGCTGGACCGGAACGGTCTCCGGCCCTCGCGCTACTATGTCACCGGGGATGATCTCGTTATCATGGCTTCCGAGGTCGGAGTCTACGACGTCGAGCCGTCGAACGTGCGTATCAAGGGCCGTCTCCAGCCGGGCCGCATGTTCCTGGTGGACATGAACGAGGGGCGGATCGTTGCCGACGAGGAGCTCAAGGAAAAGATCAGCGGCCAGAAACCCTATGGCGACTGGCTGAAGACGCACCTTCACACGCTGGACCAGCTTCCGCCGCCGCCCAGCGTTCCGGAACCCGATCACGATACCGTCGTCGAGCGCGATATCCTGTTTGGCTACACGCACGAAGACCGCAAGATCCTGCTGGCGCCGATGGCCGAAAAGGGCGAGGAAGCAATCGGCTCCATGGGTACCGATACGCCGCTGGCGGTCCTCTCGAACCGGCCGCGGATGCTGTACGACTACTTCAAGCAGCTCTTCGCGCAGGTGACGAACCCGCCTCTGGATGCGATACGCGAGGAACTGGTGACCTCGGTTTATACGCATATCGGCGCCGAGCGGAACCTGCTCGCCCCCGAACCGGAAAGCTGCCACCAGATCCGGCTCAAGGGACCGATCCTCGACAACGAGCAGATGGCCCAGATCAAGCACCTGGATTCAAAGGGGTTCAGGTCGAAGACGCTGCCGATGCTGTTCCCGAAGGGTTCGGACGGCAAGGGGCTCGATCAGGCGCTGGACGACCTGTGCACGGCCGCCGAGCAGGCCATTGCCGACGGATACAACATCGTCATCCTGTCGGACCGTGGAGCGAACGAAAATCTCGTTCCGATTCCGGCACTGCTGGCTACCGCTGGCGTCCATCACCACATGGTCCGGGCAGAGACGCGCACCCGCTGCGGACTGGTGATCGAAACGGGCGAAGCCCGTGAAGTCCACCACTTCTGCCTGCTGGTGGGCTTCGGCGCGAGCGCGGTCAACCCGTATCTGGCGTTCGAGACGCTCGATGACATGATCCGCACGGGTGAGCTCAGGAACATCGACCACCACAAGGCGGTGAAGAACTACATCAAGGCGGTCCAGAAGGGGATCGTGAAGGTGATGTCCAAGATGGGCATCTCGACGATCCAGAGCTACCGGGGCGCGCAGATATTCGAGGCGATCGGACTTTCAAAGGAGTTCGTGGACAAGTATTTCACCTGGACGGCGACCCGGATTTCCGGTGCCGGACTGAAGGAAATAGCCAGCGAAACCGAGCGGCGGCACGCCCGTGCCTTTACGGACCGGCTCGGTACGCGGCCCGACCTTGACCTTGGCGGCGAATACCAGTGGCGCCGGGGCGGGGAATACCACCTGTTCAATCCGGAAACCGTCTGGCGGCTGCAGCATTCAACCCGCCAGAAACGGTTCGACATCTTCCAGCAGTATACGAAGTTCGTGGACGAACAGGCACGTAATCTCTGCACGCTCCGGGGCCTGTTCGAGTTCGCCAGTGACCGCAAGCCTGTCCCGGTCGAAGAGGTCGAGCCGGCCGCGAACATCATGAAACGGTTTGCCACCGGAGCGATGAGCTTCGGTTCGATCAGCAAGGAAGCCCACGAGACGCTGGCCATTGCCATGAACCGGATCGGCGGCAAGTCGAACACGGGCGAAGGCGGCGAGGATCCCGCAAGGTTCAAGCGCGATCCGAATGGCGACTGGCGGCGGAGCGCCATCAAGCAGGTCGCATCGGGCCGCTTTGGCGTCAGTTCGTACTATCTCACCAATGCGGAAGAACTCCAGATCAAGATGGCCCAGGGTGCCAAGCCCGGCGAGGGCGGCCAGCTCCCCGGCCACAAGGTTGATGAGGTCATCGCACGGGTTCGCTGCTCCACCCCCGGTGTGGGGCTCATCAGCCCGCCGCCGCACCACGATATCTATTCGATCGAGGATCTGGCTCAGCTTATCTTCGACCTGAAGAACTCCAACCCTTCCGCCCGCGTCAGCGTGAAGCTTGTCGCCGAAGTGGGCGTGGGCACAGTGGCGGCCGGCGTTGCCAAGGCGCATGCCGATCACATCCTGATTTCCGGCCATGACGGCGGCACGGGTGCCTCTCCACTGACATCGATCAAGCATGCTGGTGCCCCGTGGGAACTCGGCCTTGCGGAAACCCAGCAGGTGCTGGTCGAGCAGGGCCTTCGCGGCCGGGTATTCGTGCAGGCGGACGGCTCGATGAAGACGGGCAGGGACGTCGTGATCGCGGCGCTGCTCGGAGCAGAGGAGTTCGGCTTTGCGACCGCTCCGCTTGTCGTTTCCGGCTGCATCATGATGCGGGTGTGCCACCTGAACACCTGCCCGGTTGGCGTGGCGACGCAGGATCCGGTGCTTCGTGCGCGGTTCAACGGGAATGCCGACTATGTGGTGAACTTCTTCGAGTTCATTGCCGAGGAGGTCCGCCAGCACATGGCCCGGCTCGGTTTCCGTACGCTGAAGGAGATGATCGGGCATTCGGATGTGCTCCGGATGAAGGGGGCCATTGACCACTGGAAGGCCCGCGGGATTGATCTCTCCCGGATTCTTGCACAGCCGAAAGCGCCCAAGGGCACGCCCTGTTTCAACGTCGAGAAGCAGGATCACGGCCTCGACAAGGTGCTCGACAACAAACTGATCGAGCTGGCCCAGCCGGCGATTTTGCGGGGCGAGAAGGTCCGTCATGAGCTTCCGATCCGCAACGTGGACCGGGCCACCGGCACCTGGCTCGGTCATGAGCTGACCAAGAAATACGATGACAAGGGGCTCCCCGACGGCACCATCCACTTCCGGTTTACGGGATCAGCCGGCCAGAGTTTCGGCGCGTTTGTGCCCAAAGGCGTTACCCTGGAACTGGAAGGCGATGCCAATGACTACTGCGGCAAGGGGCTGTCTGGCGGACGGATCATCGTCTACCCGCCCAAGGGCTCGACCTTCAGGCCGGAGGAAAACATCATCATCGGCAACGTGGCCCTCTATGGCGCCACGGGTGGCGAGGCCTATTTCCGGGGCGTGGCCGGCGAGCGTTTCTGCGTGCGTAACTCCGGCGTCAGTGCCGTCATCGAGGGTGTGGGCGACCACGGCTGCGAATACATGACGCGCGGGGAAGTGGTCGTGCTGGGCTCGACCGGCCGGAACTTTGCGGCCGGCATGTCAGGCGGAGTCGCCTGGGTGCTGGATGAGGCAGGGACATTTGGAAGCCGCTGCAACCAGGAAATGGTGGGCCTCTCCGGGTTCGAGTCGGGCGAGGACGAGGCTTCCGTGAAAAAACTGGTCGAACAGCACCAGAAGCACACCGGAAGCGACGTGGCTGCACGGGTTCTGCGCGACTGGGCTTCCCTGCGCGGAAAGTTCGTCAAGGTCATGCCGCATGATTACCGGCGCGTCGTCGAGCAGCGGCGTGCGGCGGCTGGCTGAAAACCGGTTTGAAACGAGCGGGATAATGGGTGACCCAAGCGGATTCCTGAAGATTGCGGAGCGCGAGCTCCCCTCCTACCGTCCGGTCGAGGAACGAATCCACGACTACGAGGAGTGCTATCAGCCGTTTCCGGAGGAGACGCTCCAGAAGCAGGCCTCGCGCTGCATGGACTGCGGCATTCCCTTCTGCCACAACGGGTGCCCGCTGGGAAACATCATCCCCGACTGGAACGACCTGGTGTACCGGAACCGCTGGCAGGATGCCATCGACCGGCTGCATGCCACGAACAATTTCCCCGAGTTCACAGGCCGCATCTGTCCGGCGCCCTGCGAGGCCGCCTGCGTGCTGGGCATCAACCAGCCGCCCGTGACGATCAAGCAGATCGAAGTGACGATCATTGACCATGCCTGGCGTGAAGGCTGGATCCGTCCGCAGCCGCCGAAGGTGAAAACCGGCAAGAAAGCCGCCGTCGTGGGATCGGGGCCCGCCGGACTGGCCTGCGCCCAGCAGCTCGCCCGGGCGGGCCATGCCGTTACGCTGTTCGAGCGGGCGGACCGGATCGGCGGCCTGCTCCGGTACGGGATTCCCGACTTCAAGATGCGAAAGCATCTGATCGACCGGCGCATGAAGCAGATGGAAGCCGAAGGCGTTACCTTCCGCACGGGAGTCAATGTTGGCGTCGATATCACCGCGGCGGAGCTCCGCAAGCAGTTCGACGCGATTGTCCTGTGCGGCGGCGCCACCCAGGCGCGTGATATCAACGTCCCCGGACGCGAACTGAATGGCGTTTACCTCGCGATGGACTTCCTCACCCCGTCCAACAAGCGGATTGCCGGCGACAAGATCCCGCCGGAACAGTTCCCGTCGGCCGAGGGCAAGGACGTGGTGATACTGGGCGGCGGCGATACCGGTGCCGACTGCCTGGGAACGTCCATCCGGCAGGGGGCACGCTCGATCACGCAGTTCGAGCTGATGCCGCGGCCGCCGGACGCCCGTGCGGCGGACAACCCCTGGCCGCTCTGGCCGCTCATCTACCGTACGTCGTCGGCGCATATGGAAGGCGGCGAGCGGGACTATGCCATCCAGACGAAGTCGCTGTCCGGCTCGAACGGCCAGCTCGAAAAGCTGCACTGCATCCGCCTCAACTGGACCAAGCACCCCGATGGCCGCATGACCTTCGAGGAGATTCCGGGTTCGGAATTCGAGGTGAAGTGCAACATGCTGTTCCTCGCGCTGGGTTTCCTGGGCCCGGAGAAGAGCAAGCTGATCGAAGACCTCGGCGTGGAACTGGACCAGCGGGGCAACGTGAAGGCGGGGCCCAACAAGCGGACCAGTGTTGACGGCGTGTTCGTCGCTGGCGACATGACCCGTGGCCAGTCGCTTGTTGTCTGGGCGCTCGCCGAGGGGCGAACCGCCGCGCACCATGCGGATATCTACCTCATGGGCGGATCCCAGCTTCCGGCTCCTTTATGAGAAGTTGGCCGGGTTCTATGAAGTCCGCCTTGCCGGTTACTTTGCCCGTTTCTTTACTTCGCGGGCCATGAGCTTCCCGAACCGGTCGGCCACGCCGTAAGGGAGGCGTTTCAGGGCGGCGATTGCATAGGCCTCGCGGCCGATCAGCACGACCGGATCGTCGTTCTTCACCGCCTTCACGATCTTTTTTGCCAGCTTCTCCGGCGCAACACCAGACTCGATGATCTTGAGCGCCTCTTCCCTGCCGGTCTGGTGGCCGCCCCTGAACTCGGCCGATGCCACGATACTGGTTTTCACGACGCCGGGACACACGACCGTGACCCCCACGCCATACGGAGAAAGTTCCCACCGGAAGCCCTCCGAGAGCCCCACCACGCCGAACTTGGCGGTCGTGTAGGAGACCATGCCCGGCACCGCCATGAGTCCCGCGCCCGAGGCCGTGTTCACGATATGCCCCTCGCCCTGCTTCGCCAGCACCGGGGCGAACACGCGGCAGCCGTGGATCACGCCCCACAGGTCGATATCGATGACCCGTTTCCAGTCCTCGTCGGTGGATTCCCAGGCGCCGCCCACCACGGTGATGCCCGCGTTGTTCATCACCACATGAACACCGCCCAGTTTGGCCAGCGTGCCTTTCAGGAGGTTTTCGATATCCGCCTTGCGGGTCACGTCCGTACGGACGCAAATCGCCCGGCGGCCGAGTGCACGGATCTCGCCCGCCACGGTTTCCAGTCCTGTCTCGTTCAGGTCCGCCAGCGCGAGGTCCATGCCCGCCCGTGCGAACTCCAGCGCCGACGCCCGGCCGATGCCGCTCGCCGCTCCCGTTACCACCGCCACCCGGTCCTTCAGTGTCTTCATGGGATTCCCTGATGCCTCCGGACAGAGGCATGGCAGCGGGGGGCAAGGAAGGCAAGGGGGCGTTTGTCCCCCGCATCCGGTCCGGTTACATGGGTTCCCATGCGAATACTGGTAACTGGTGGCGCGGGATTCATCGGCTCACAGGTGGCGGACCGCTACCTGGAGGAAGGGCACGACATTCTGGTGCTGGATAACCTTTCTACCGGGCGGAGAGAGAACCTCAATGCCAGGGCCCGCTTCGAGGAGGCCGATCTGGGCGACTTCCCGGAGGTGGAGGCGGTCTTCAGGGATTTCCGGCCGGAGGTGGTGAGCCATCACGCGGCGCAGATCGACGTCCGTCACTCGGTTGCCGATCCGGTGGACGATGCCCGGCAGAACATTCTCGCCAGTATCAACCTCTTTGAGCTGTGCGCCCGGCACCGGGTGGCACGGGTGATCTTCGCCAGTTCCGGCGGTGCGGGTTACGGCGAGCAGGAGATTTATCCGGCTCCGGAGTCACACCCCACGCGGCCGGAGTCACCCTACGGTATCGGCAAGGTGACGGCGGAAATGTACCTGCACTACTACCACCGCCAACGCCGTTTCCGCGCCACGGTCCTGCGGTATGCCAATGTCTATGGACCCCGGCAGAACCACCTGGGAGAGGCGGGTGTTGTCGCCATCTTCATTACCCGGATGCTCCAGGGTGGAGAGCCGGTCGTGAACGGCGATGGCCTCCAGACGCGGGATTACGTCTATGTGAGCGATGTGGTCGAGGCAAACAGCGTGGTTCTCCGGAAAGGAGCCGACGGGATTTTCAACATCGGCACGGCCACCGAGACCGATGTGGTCACCCTCTGGCGTGAGCTGGCCCGGCATACCGGCTACACGGGACCGCTGAAGCATGGGCCCGCCAAGGCAGGAGAGCAGCTCCGGAGCGTGATCGATCCGGCCAAGGCGCGCCGGGAGCTGGGCTGGGCGCCAACGGTGGATATCCCCCGCGGCCTTCAGCTCACTGCCGGGTGGTACAAAAAGGAGCTGGCGGACCGCTGACCGGGCCCGCCGGGCTGTTTCCGGCATTACTTGGCTTTCCGCCAGACCGTGTCTATAGAACCGGTCCCGCGGGCGCGCTGCGCCCCGAAACGGAGAGGTGTCCGAGTGGTTTAAGGTGCCAGACTCGAAATCTGGTGTAGGTTAACCCCTACCGTGGGTTCGAATCCCACCCTCTCCGCCAAATGAGACGACCGCCGTTTTCGGCCCAGAA
>JAHCIT010000017.1 GCA_026129095.1 Deltaproteobacteria bacterium | reverse complement strand
CGCAGACCAGGAGTCAGTGTCAGTTGATCAGGTCCGCGTCGGCTCCGGCGGCTCGGAGCCGGTTCCGGGGAGCGGCCCCGGAAACGGTGTCAGTTGATCAGGTCCGCGTCGGCTCCGGCGGCCGCTAGAATCCTGCGGGATTCCTACGGCAAGGCGTGTCAGTTGATCAGGTCCGCGTCGGCTCCGGCGGCGCATTTCGACCCGGTGGTCCCGCCCCAGAAGGCCGGGTGTCAGTTGATCAGGTCCGCGTCGGCTCCGGCGGCGCAACGAAGGCGATGAGATCGAACGCAAGATCAAGGTGTCAGTTGATCAGGTCCGCGTCGGCTCCGGCGGCACCGTGAGCCCGCCCACATCGGCGGGCCCCCATCGTGTCAGTTGATCAGGTCCGCGTCGGCTCCGGCGGCTCCTTATCACGTTCCGGCAGTGGCCGGTGTAAAGTGTCAGTTGATCAGGTCCGCGTCGGCTCCGGCGGCGGTTGAGGCGCGTCACGTCCCCGGACTGCGAGCCGTGTCAGTTGATCAGGTCCGCGTCGGCTCCGGCGGCAGGGGAGAGGGTTGGCCCCTCCCCTCCATTCCAGTTGTGTCAGTTGATCAGGTCCGCGTCGGCTCCGGCGGCCCAGTCCCGATCCCCGCCATCCGCAGCCTGGACATGGTGTCAGTTGATCAGGTCCGCGTCGGCTCCGGCGGCGCTGCTGGGCTCGGCTCACGCGGGCGCCGCACACCGTGTCAGTTGATCAGGTCCGCGTCGGCTCCGGCGGCCGGTGAGCCCGACCGGGATCGCTGTGGTTCCGGGGGTGTCAGTTGATCAGGTCCGCGTCGGCTCCGGCGGCATGAGCAGGGCCGGGAAACTAGGTGACAAGGGAATATAGTGTCAGTTGATCAGGTCCGCGTCGGCTCCGGCGGCCAGCGCCATCAAGGCGGTTGATGAAAAACTGGAGGGTGTCAGTTGATCAGGTCCGCGTCGGCTCCGGCGGCCGTCAGGGCCGCATGGGCCGCAGGCGATCTCCGCTAGTGTCAGTTGATCAGGTCCGCGTCGGCTCCGGCGGCGAACGCGCTCTGGACGCCGTCCGCCATGCTCACGGCGTGTCAGTTGATCAGGTCCGCGTCGGCTCCGGCGGCGGAGACACATTGGACACACTAGCCGGATATCGAGTGTCAGTTGATCAGGTCCGCGTCGGCTCCGGCGGCATCCATTTTCGCTGAGCCGGAACGCCCACAAACTGTGTCAGTTGATCAGGTCCGCGTCGGCTCCGGCGGCGAGAAGTTCCGCGATCTTCCGCACTTCGAACTCGTGTCAGTTGATCAGGTCCGCGTCGGCTCCGGCGGCTGCGGCGCTCGCAACCAGGCGGAACCGCAGGCATTTCTGTCAAATCCGCGAGCGCTTGCCGGAGCCGGACATTTCAGACCCGCTGCCTGGGCCGCCCGCTCGCCGTAATACCGTGAGATCACGGCCGCTTTCCGTGGCGCGAGTGCCCCCGAGGGGGAGTTGCACCACCACCGCACTCGCCGAAGCCAACTTGTCAAAGAACACCTCACGTCAAACGAGTGACGCGGACTTGATAAACCCCACAGTGCTAAACCCATCGAAGGGGGAGACACATTCTGTGGAAACGAGGCTCCCTATAGGAGCAAACCCTTTATACCAAAATTACTGCCAGAGTTCAATTATCCTTGGAGTGAGTCCGGAGATTCTGGACGACCCGGAACTGAGTACGATTCTGATACTCACCGTAGTTTTTCCAGCCGTTTCCGGGGCCAACCGGTTCTGCCGACAGGTCCCGCCACCAGTTAATGACGGTCTTTTCCTTCGCGCCCCTGGTTCTACCCCTTTTGCTTTTCGCAGACTCCGATTCCTCTTGGACAGGAACCAGCGGAAGCTTGCTGTCAGCGAATGCAACCGATCCCAGGACCTTCTCTTTCACCGGGATATTCGTTTTCGGATCGCACGGCACATACCACCAGGCTCCCGGCCAGTCGGGGTCCAGGAGTGCCCTGAGACCGATATTGGCGGCGGCGTTCAGATCGGCCTGGAGGCCCTTTGCGGCGGGCGAGTCCTTGTCCGCTGAAACGAACAGGTCCCCGCCTTTGCGGGGGATACGGACTGGTCTGGCTTGGTTTCGTTCCTCGCGGCTTTTTGATCCCCATTCCTTCTGGAGACTGTTATCAAGGCCCTCGAGATAGCGGTCGAGTTCGCTTCCGGTGTTTCCCTTTCCGATATTCTCCTTTGCCCTGCTGACCGCTTTCCGCCAAAGAGGTGACGTAAGAAAATCGTGAACAGATACGTCTGTGCACCTCACGCCAGGTGCTCCCGTTCGCGAATCCTGACGAGACGTGTAGTTCGGGGAAACCTCCCGGAGGTGAAGGCCATACAGATAACAGTGATCCTGAAGCGCCTTGCGCACTTTCGCAGACGCCCAGCTCATCAGCATCCGGTTTTCCCGCCGGGTCTGGAGTTCATCCGGCCGGTAGTTCTGGAGGTTTTCGATCACAACCGCATGGCAGGGAACAAAGCGCGAATCCTTGATCCGCTCACGCGGCCGGCGGACATCCTTGGGACCTTTGATCTTCGGCTCAATACCGATTCCGAGTGCGGCCTCGACAATCCGGCTGGCAAGCTGCTTCACGCGCTGGGTGCGCAGTTCTTCCAAGGTGTCGAGAATGGATTGGCCGAACTTATTGAGAGAATTGTCTCCCTTTTGAGGGACGTTTTTTCTCGGATCACCCGGCTCGGGGCGAGTGCGATAGGCCTTTTGAATCTGGTATAGCGCTTTAATGGAGTTGATGCGTTCGACTGATAATCCGCCCATTCCCCGCACCATCTTCAATTTATCTTTCCGTTCCTTACGAATCCCTCGTGGCAAAATCCAGTCATGCAGCCAGCGAAGTCGCTCTTTCCAGTTTTTATTATCGGTATGCCAGCGGGTCGCCCAAACCTGATGGAGTTTACTGCGTAGACTCGCATCGGTGACCAGCTTTTGGGCTACCGAAGCGATCCCATCTTTCATCGAGGCAAGCCGGTCTTCGCGGCCTTGGCGCGTTTCTTCCACCTGGGGATCTTTCAGATGTATCTGAACATGAATTTCCCAAAGTTCGCGGGAAGCTGTGTCCCGCCATCGCGAGTCTGTAGCCAGATCAGCCCAGTCGCGCAGCGTGTTTTCGTAAAGCTCTTTGCGTGCGTCGGCCGTGAGAGGTGCGAAGCGACCGCCGGGGAGATGCTGTTCGTCTGTCAGGAAGCCCCACGCAATCTTAGCGCGCCGGCCGTGACGCTGTAATGCCAGTCGCCCATTCCTGACGGTCTGGGAAATGAGTTCATCGACACGGATGGGCAGTTTTTCATCGGCGCGTCTGACAAGGCCAATTTCCGCCTCGAAATTCCGGACACGGTTCATTTCATCTGCAGTTGCCCGCCGAGTTTTCCGATCCTCCCCCTGGAGCTTGATGGTGAACTGGCGCTCCAGCCGCGCCCAGGGCGCGGGATGAGGTGAACCGTCAGGCAGCAGGTCGCCGCCGATCCGGCGGTATATGCGGATTGGATGAAAATCGTCCTTCCCTTCTTTCTGCTGTTTCTTGCTGGGGTTATTCGATTTTTTCTTGGGAAATTTGATGTGGCAGTACAGGTCCCTGACCGTGACTTCCGCACCTTCGTTCCTGGCGGCTTTGCATTCTCTCTGGAATTGCTCACCCGACAGCGTGTGCCAGACCGCACAGACGGCCCCGAACCGGTGACCGAGGTCTACAGACAACACGCGTAGGTCAGGAAGGCGGCAAAGCACGAGACGGGCCATGGAACCGCGTTTTTCCTGTTTGTCCTGCCCTGGCCGGCTGAAAGGATAGGCACCATCGTCGGATGGTTTTGAATAGAGCTTAAGACCATTCGCATCGGCATACTCAAGCCATGGTCCCTTTTGAGGCGTCAGCTTGGCTGAGAACGTAATCAGCCAGTTGATCCGGTCGCGCAAAGCTCGGGCTTTCCCGTCCCACCGGCTTTCTTCAGTCCAGTCTAAACCTTTTCTCTCTAGGTAATGGGCGAGTCGGTCTAGCTGGGCGCGAGGGGCCTGGAGGCGGCCGTTCCAGTAATCTTGTTCGAAAATGCTTTTCGCCAAAACAGATTCTGTAATGGCCGCCCCGGTCGCAGCCCGTCCGAACCGGTCGGCACGAACGACTTCGGTTTTTTCGCCAGCGTTAGGCAATGGGGACGTAATATCCCATTGTAAACGTTTGGAGGCGAAACGAAGCTGTCTGTCGCCAACGGAGTTTCCATTCCATAGGCCCAACAAAAGAGTGCGGTCGTCGGTAGACGGGATTTCCCCGGTGACCTCGGCGTTGCTGGAAGCCTTTTTCTTTGCAGGTTTTGCCGCACTTTTCGTGGCCTTCTTAACGGCTTCATGAATATCGAAGGAGATCGACCAGCGTGAATTGCCGAAATCGCAGAATACGGGATGCTTGAGTGGTTCGGGATGCCGGTAGGCAGGCACCTTGAAGCGTTGCTGGTTATGTCCGGCAACCTGAGCGGCGGAATAATTGATCAGGTGATCCGGTCCTGATTCCCAGACGACACGCGCGTCGTCATCGGCAAGCCGTTCGAACAGGTTGATATCTCCGAATTTGTCCAGTTCATCCTGTTTTTCCCGTGCACGCTGAACGCGGTCGTCCCTCGTCTTGCAGGATTGGGTACTCCACGCGGCGACAATCTCTTTCCAGCCTTCAAGCGCACGCTTCCGGATAAGGTATTGATTTTCAGCCCCCGACGTCTGAGAACGTTTCTGACAGAAGTCGTCGAGCCAATCCCTGACGGCCGACGGTATATTATTTTTCTTCATCGCGTCATCTTCAAACCTTTGCCGCTCGGCTTCGGCCCACTTGATCCAGGAATGTGCAATGGAAACGCGGCGGGCTGCGTGGTCGAGCAGGACCGAATACTCGCCGATCAAATCCCGTTCCCTGTCATCGGAAGTAGGAGCACGGAACGTTATCCCGATCGCGCCTTCGATTTGCGGCCGTAGTTGACGAATCCACTCCGGAATAACTTTCCCGATGTCTTCGCTCTTGTCGGTGGCCTCCGACAGGAACTTGTCCTGAAGGTTGTCGATGAGTTCCTGTGTTACCTGTCTGGATTCAGCGACTTTCTCGAGCGCCTTTCGCCCCATCGAGGGTGCACCCTTCCATCCGATCAGCTTCCCGATAGTCTTCAGCAGGGTCACCTTATCCGTGGTGGGGTCGATCTGTCCGTTGCAGCACGTAACGAGGAACCTGAGCAAGGCCTCTGGTTCATCGCCGTCAAAACTGGTTAGATCGGTTTTCCCAATTCGCTGCAGGGTTCCGACGACATGTTCGGTGTCGGCCTTTTCACCTGAACCCCAGTTGGCACTCAGCCAGCTGCGAGCCGTATTCGAGAAGTCGGCCGGTTCGTCTACGTCCTTACCAGTCGGAGGCTTTTCTTCCGCGCCCGGTTCGTCACCATCCGAAGTATTGGCAGCTTCGATGAAAAAATACGCTTCGGGCTTTCCGAAGAAGCCAAAGATGACGGCGGACGCAGATGTTCGATCGAAACCGGAAGGCATTTTTTTTGCGAATGAATCGAACGCCTTGCTGCGATTCACCCATACAGCATCGTCACGAATCGCGGCTGTTAATGACGGAGCAGCCATGGCGACCCATTCGTCCGCGTCTTTCCCAATAACCCCGCGCCCATGAAGTATCTCTTTTAGCGTGTCTTCCGTGTCTGTCGCAGGGATAATGTAATCTGCCGGTGCTCCTTCCCTGGATTCCACCGACAGCCACGACAATGCGAGCAGTATTTTCCGGTTCCGGATTTCGGTCTCAGAAGGTGTTTTTTTGCCGAAAGAGTCAGAGGCCAGATTGTGATCCAGGCCGCCCCGTAACGTCAGCAGCCAGTCCCCGAAGACCTTCGCACCCTTGTTGACGGCGACGTGGGTTTTCCAGATGGCGTCGCGCCAGGAATTGTCGTCCTTTGTCGCTCCGCGGAGCCGCAGAGTGTATGCGCGTTGAGTTGGCGTAATGGTTTGGTTTTGAGGCATCGGTTTACCCTCTCCCGGATGGAAGTTCCTTCGTGTTTGCAAAATCCTAACTTCCATGGACGGCCATTTCCACTTCCAGTCCATACTGGCATGGTCCGGTGACAAGACGTGTCACTGTTGTTTTTCCGAAGAATACAACGGGACGAATGCCCGGTCCGGTGAAAAACCGGGTAGGCTTTACTGACGGACCTTCCGGAGGCTGCCGACGTGTCCCGTCTCTCCAAAACCGCCATCGAAAACGCCTTTCGTGAGCTGGGCGCGGCCGCTCTCGCGGACGGCACGCGGATACGTCTGCTGGTCGTCGGGGGAGCCGCGATGGCGCTGGGATTCGGCAGCCGTGACAGCACCTACGACATCGATTCGGTTTTCCTCGAACCGGCCGATGCATCGCAGGTGCGACGGCTTGCCACCGGGGTGGGATCGAAACTGGGGTTGCCCGATGACTGGCTGAACGATGCGGCGAAGGCGTATGTCCGGCCACCGGTTCAGGAAACGGTCATCTTTTCGGCTCCGGGGATCGAGGTCGCGATTCCGTCGGTCGCCCAGCTGGCAGCCATGAAGCTGTCGGCGTGGCGGGACGATCTGGATATCTCGGATGCCGAAACGCTGGTCCGCAGGCTCAAGGAGACCGGGATGGGCCGCGAGGCCGCCTGGGCTGCCATGCTTCCGTACCTTGAACCCGGCACCGAATTGAAGGCAAAATACGCGCTGGACGATCTCTGGGAGACGTTGTGAAAGCCTTGCTGGAACAGATGGCGGAAGCGCTGATCGCACGGGACGCCCTGCGGCTGAGGGAGCTTGCTCTCGAATGGGCGCGGCTCGGCGACCTGCCGGCGTCTTTTGCGCCTCCGGAGTCAACCGACCGCCGGGTGCGGATCGCCGCTGCTGCGCTGGCGGAACTGCTTGCCGAACGCAGCCGGGTTGCCTCGCCTGAATGGACGAAGCGTGAAGGCTCGCTCGGGACGCCGTTCTTCGCGCTTGCTGCCGCCGAGCGTCTGAAGAGCGTGAGGGCGCTGTGCGAACGCGAGTCGCCGGAGGCGCTTCGCCGGCACGGGATTTTCGCGCCGGCCAATTTCCTGCAACTGATCTGATTCGCGGGCGAACTGCTGCCTCACACCACCACCATTCCGCTGTCGGCCGGTTTCATGGACTGGCCGAGGACGACGGCCGCGTTCCGGGCGGCTTCTTCATCGCCGCCCATGTCGATGACCAGAATCTGGTCGTCCCGCTGGTTCATCTCCGTTTCGAGATCGGTCTGCATGCGGACGCGGTCGATGTTCTTCAGGACGCAGAAGAAGACCGAAAACTGCCACGGTTCGCCATAACCCTTCATGGCCTTGTGAACCCGGCGCAGGCGTTTGGGATCGCGGATGTCGTAGCAGACGAGATAGCAGCGGCGCACGGTTTTCCCCTCCTCATCACCGGGTTGTCAGGAATGATAGCCTCGGCACCTCGCCCATGAACCACGCGGCGATCATCCGTGCGTGCAGGACGATCATCCGCCGGTAGGAGAGCCGGTAGCCGAACTCCGGGTGGGTGACCTCGTCGTCCATCCGGCGGCCGTAAGTGTTAAAAAAGGCCCTCCGGCCGTGATCGGTGAACATGCATCCGGCGGCGGTTCTGGCGAAATGGCCATCGCGGAACTCACCCCTGTTGAATCCTGCGATCACGCAGGAGTCGGCGATGAGCGGACGGAACGGTTCCATGAGGTCGAGCGAGAGCGCCGGGCGGCCCGGCCGTGAAACGTGGAAAGCGCCGATGGAGGTTTCGAGGCTGGCCGTCCGGAGAGCGGCCGTCGCCTCATGGGTGAGCATCGAATAGGCCAGCGACAGGGCGCAGTTGACAGGGTCGGGGGGCGGGCGGCGCTGGCGGCCATTCGCCTGGAACTCCCTGCCGGCTTCCGGCCGGATCATGCCGCTGAAAAGGCCGAAATAGATGGCCGCCGCTCGCCCCTCGTGCCCACGAAGGCTGTCGGTGGATTCGGCGCGGGCGGCGGCCTCGGCTTCCCGCGTGAGGTTGTCCAGGGCGCCGTCCGGCAGTGCCGCATGATTGCGTTGAAGGAGTTTGCGCTGGTTCAGGATTTTGGCCGTGATCAGCGCCCGGGCCAGTTCGAGTTTGACGGTTTCGGCATCCAGCGCCTTGAACTGGGCGCGCCGGATATGGCCGCTGGTGCTGGTGGCGGGCTCGACGAGCGCAACCAGGCGCCCGGCAGGCGACAGATAGGCCACCGGGATTTCCCGGTCCGCGAATACCTGCAAAGCCTGGGTGGATATCTGGACGGAACCCAGTACCGAGAGGCTTTCCATGTTCACGAGCGGGATTTCCTTGACCACAGAGCCCCGGTCGTCGGTGATTCGCACGGAGGTTCCTCTTACGCCGATGCGGGTTCCTTTCTGCTGGGCCACCAGATGAATGCCGTCGCTTCGGGGCGGCCAGAGCTTGCGGGGAGAGGGCATGGAGCCGGGATCCCCGGCCCGTTCGTAATTAACCTCGTCCGGCAGGCAAAGCGGCTGGAGCGAGCAGCCCTCGCAGCGCCGGTCGTTCACAAGCGGAAGCGGGCGGCTCCCCCTTGCGCAGACCTGGGCTGCCTCCAGGGTGGCAAGCGCATCTTTTTTGAGCGCCTCGTCAACCGGCACGGCCAGCTTCAGTTTCTCGGCGGCGTAGTAGAGAAAAGCTTCGGGGACGGCATAACCGGCCTCTTCCAGCAGGATGACCTGAAGGCCAATCTGGACGCGGTCGGTGGGCCAGGGTTCCGTGGAGGCAAGGGGCGGTTCATCAGATTCGCCAGGGTCGTCCGGCGGCGGGGCCATGACGGTCTTCTTCGGACGCCCCTTGCGGTATTCGACCGGTATGGCGTGGTTGCCGTCGATTTCGGCCAGATCGAGCGTGGCTGTCAGTTTCAACCGGCCACTGGTGAGCGTAAGACTGCGAACGCTTTTGGGCCTTACTTCGTCTTCCGTATCGGAACTCGGACGGTCCACCCGCTTGTGAACGGCTTTGCCAGCTTCCGTCTCCTCGTTCGGCAGATAAACGCCCTCGACCTCCATCAGGTAGAAGAGCCGGGGGCAGTAGGCGTATTCGGCGACATTCCGCGCCGGCCACAGATATTCGTCCATGGGAAAATCCTCGCCTTACAGACATATTCTGGACCGGGAAATATTTTGCGGAAGGTGACGAAGCGCACACCCCGATTTGCCCGTGACGGAAACTCTCCGTGATTTCAGCAGGATGACATATTTCCAAATAATTTCGATTGAACCCGACAGCATGTTCTTGATATATAAGCACCAGTAACCACACATCATTCTGCGGCAGAACGCCGCTGAGCTGAAGGCTGGGAGCGGTGGGGACCGCTTTCGGTGGGGGAGTCTGGAACATGCGCCGTCTTTTGCCTGTTTTTGCAGGACTGCTGATTACCGGAGTTTTCCCGAATGCGGCCCTGGCCGAACCGGTCACGATTTCGATCGAAGCCGAAGCCGATACGTATGTCCGAAGTGGCGCGGCCAACACCAACGAAGGCGGTTCGGCCGCTCTCCAGATCCAGGCGAGCGGGAACAATCGTGTGCTCGTCCGGTTCCCGCAGGTGGCGGTCGATGCCGCCGTGGGCGGCGGCACGCTGCTGTCGGCCACGCTGGAACTGACTATCTCCGCCAATGGCAACAACTGGGGCGCTTCGGGGAGGACCATCGATCTGCACCGCGTCACCGTGCCGTGGGCCGAAGGCAACGGGAGCACGGGCAGCGGGGCCACGTGGAACTGCGCTGTCGATTCCAGCATCGCCAATTCGGCCAAGGACTGTACGGGGGCAGCCGAATGGTCCATGAGCGGCAGCGGCGAGCGGCCGTGGGAATCTGCGGCGACGGCCACGCAGCTGATCATGAATGGCCAGGGCGGCACGGTCTCGTTCGACGTGAAGGCCGACGTGGAGGCGTTTGTCCTCGGGACTCCCAACAACGGCTGGATCGTCCGGAAGACGGACGAGGGTGCGAGCGGATCGATAACCTTCTCGTCGCGGGAAACCGCTTCCAAACCGGTTCTGGTGCTGGTGGTGGAACCTCCTCCCGGCGGCAACTTCCCGCCGGTGATTGCCGGCAACCCGCCGTTCCGGGTGAATGAGGGATCGGCCTATTTCTTCGCGCCCGTGGCAAGCGATGCCGATCCGGGCGACATCCTCACGTTTTCGGTCCAGAACAGGCCGCACTGGCTGGATTTCGATCCGGAAACGGGCGCGCTCTCCGGGACGCCTTCGGCGGGCGATGCGGGCATTTACCGCAACATCGTCATCACGGTGACGGACAGCGAAAACCAGGGCGCCAGCCTGCCCGCCTTCGACATCGCCGTGACGGTGACGCTGACGGCGGCGGCCGATACGTTTATCTATAACGGCTCACCCAATACCAACGAGGGTGGTGCGGCCCTCCTGCGGGTTCAGCAGGCTGGAAACAACCGGGTGCTGGTCCGGTTTGGACACCCGGATCTGGTCTCGTTTGTCGCCGGCCGCACTGTGCTGGCTGCTTATCTGGAGGCCGATATTCTGAATACCGGCAACAACTGGGGCCCTGGCCGCACGGTGGACGTCCACCGGATGCTCCAGGACTGGGCCGAAGGCAATGGAAAGGTAGCTGGCACAACCCCCAGCGACCGGGGCGATGGTCCGGGCGCTACCTGGAACTGCGCCATTGACACGAATATCACCAATACTGCCAAAGACTGTTCGGGCGCAACCGAGTGGTCGATGGGAAATCCCGGTTTGTGGCCCATGGAAACAGTACCAACCGGAACGGTACTGATCCAGAACGCGCAAACAGGAACGGTCGCCTGGGATGTGACGGCGGATGTCATCGCCTTTCTGGCTGGCACGAAGGAAAACTACGGTTGGTTAGTCCGCAAGACCGAAGAGGGTCAGGGCGGCCTGATCGAATTTGATTCGAAGGAAAGCGGAAATCCGCCGCGGCTGGTGCTGGTTCTGGAAGGGGACGAACCGCCCGCGGACGCGATGCTCACTTGCATGCCTGAGCAGATCGATTTCGGCGCTGTTGGGGTCGGGGCTGAATCGGACACGAGCTTTATAACCTGCACGAATGAGCTGCTGGACAATGTTGCCGTCGATATGAATTCTTTTGCAGTTACTGACAGCGAAAACTTCGACATCAGCGTGGCGGGCGTCTCGGGAGAGGATATTTCTGCGGGAATATTCCATCCCGGTGACTATGTAACCTTTGGAATTATATTCAGGCCCCAGGAAACCGGTCCGCTCAGTTCCGTAATCAGTTTCGAATACGTTACGAGCAGTGAGCCGACGGAAATTCTGTTGACTGGAATCGGAGAAAATATATCCGATCCTGTTCAGATCGTGCATTTTTCTGCGACCCCGCCGGTAATTGGTTCCGGCGATGCTTCGATGCTCGCGTGGCTTGCCGTCAATGCGACATCCTGTGAGATTAACAGTATTCCTGTCGATACATCGGGAAACGTACAGGTCGCGCCGCCAGTGTCGACGGTATATACGTTCACTTGCAACGGCGAAAGTGGGCCGGTTTCAGCTCAGGCGGTCGTGGCCGTGCAATCCGGTTCCGGATTGACATGCATTCCGGGAATTATCGACTTCGGCGCTGTAACTGCAAACTCTGGGAGTAGTTCAACTGGTGTGATCTGCCATAATATGACAGAGCAATTACTGGAAGTTGATCTGAACCCCGCCGTAACCAATTTCTTTGGAACTGCCGCCTCGGATTTTGCCTTAGGTAGCACACCCGATTTTTCCGGCGCGCCGGATTTTCCACCGTATATCGGACCGGGTGAATATATCGGCTTTGAGATAGTCTTCAATCCGTCTGAAACCGGTCAGCGATTGGCCAGTCTGGTGCTGGGGTATGTAAACGAAGCAGCAATAACCGAGATACCGTTGACAGGAACCGGAACAGAGCCATCCGGCCCGGTCGAATTTCCGATATTCTCCGTCGCGTGGGACGGAAACGCGCTTTGTGCTGAAACCGATCCCCCTGATGGGGATGCCAATCTGGGTGTGGGCGAATATGCGAGTCTGAAGAGAACTGCTGATAGCCAGTATGTTTTTTCCAGTCTCAGCCTAGATGGCTTCGGACATTCGCGTGCGATCCCGATAATTCCTTTCAGAGACGTTTGGAATGTGGCCGAGAGTAATTTCTGGACGCAGCCGCTAAAGGTCGGTCACTACACCTTGGAATTGAATTATGGCCCCGTTTCTTGGGGTTCTAGGACATTCGAAGTACTCGCTGACCCTATGCAGCGACTGAACACTGCTGTTGATGTACCTGTATTCTCTGGGGTCAATCACCTGCCAAGCCCAAGTGTAAAACTTAATGACGACCTACTGGCCGTAATAGGATTTTCGGGCCTCACTCTGCTGACAACATCCGGAGAAAACGGACATTTCCCGGAAATTATCGGCAGCAGCCCGGTTCGGGTTTCGGATTCTGCAATGCTTGCCAGGTTTATCTGCCCGACACATTGTCCCAGCGGAACACCCGACCGGTTCCTTGTCCGTTATCTGGACACGCCAATCCCCGAAGTCGTGGAGATCAGTCCTCCCTACCCCGTTCGGACCGAATGGACGGTTGTCAATGAGTTCACGGCTGTCGCACTTACCTGGGGTGAAGACGGAATCCCAAACCACGTAACGAACAACGACGATACCATAGTCGTTATGCGAGGCCTCAGTGATGGTGAAATCACATATGAAAACGTGGTTATCCCGGAACTGGTTCATCCATATTGGGGGGTTCCGGGCGGAAGCATCTATGCCGATCATCCAGCTGTCGGCTTTGGTCCAAACGATGCGCTTGCACCGATAGCGACAAGCGATGACACGGTCGTGATCGCCGGCAGCGGGCCGGACTATTTGTGGGTGCCTTCCAGCCCAAGCATAGGGGACAATATCATTGTCATCGTGCGCGGCATCCAGACGGGCGAGCTGGAGTTCGAAGCTGTCTGGGTGCCGGATATGGCCGCGCATGGGCGTGGAATCGCGTTGACCGAGGACTCTGTCGTAGTTCGCCTGTACGGTAACCGCCCAGGGAATTTCCAGTTTCCTTGCTGCGGCCAGGGTTTCGCCGTGATTGAAGGCATTGAGTATTCGGAACCTGAAGTAACCTTCACAACCAGTATTTCATACTACGGTATTGGTGCTCCACTAGAGAATCAGGGGCGAGTTGTCCCCGAACTTCTTTCGTACGGAAAGGGATATGTACGATGGGGTGTTGAGCTTATTAGCGTGGTTTCAGATGATATACTTATGCGAGCAAACGTCAGGGACATGGGGGGCGTCGCGGCTTCCTTTATCGACGACTCCACATTTGTGTCAATTGATATCTTGCACAGTCAGCTCCCAGATTATTTTCACATTAATCCACAGCAAGTATTGTTGACGAGAAATATCTGGTCGGTTCCAGAGACAATTTCTGTCTCACTCAACGATATACCGGCAGGACTTCTGCCTTCTGTGCCAAATGCGCCATCATCTATACCACGAGCGGTCTCGGATGCCGTTACTCTGCAGAACTATCTTCAATACGGAAACTCGCTGTTTACGAAAATAGGAAACTTCGCATATACGGTAATTTCGGGATCCGAGTATCCGCCACAACATTGCAATACGGCGTCGTCGCATCCGGCATATCTATTATCGATAAAGAATCTGTATTCAGGTCAGCCATCGCTGGAAGTGGCGGGGTACGCGTCCCAGTTCCCTGTGAACCGCGTAGAAGTGCTCGGCGAGCATACTTCTTCGGAAATGGCCTACTACATTGGTCAGAACGACATATACTGGATCGCTCCGTCCGCAACCCATGAGATCATGCAGTCTGCCCATCCGGACGTATTCGCCATACAGGGGCAGTATTACAGTTACTATCCTGTCGATCTCGGCATCTGGGGCGAGCCGATATTTGAAATAGTCAACAAGCCGTCATGGGCAGAGTTCGATTTCGTGACAGGGGAACTATATGGGATACCCACGAACGGGGATGTGGGCGTCTATGATGGCATAATAATCGTCCGTTCCAATTCCGATACAGAAGTGTTCCGTGTCGGCCCGTTTACGATCGAGGTCATGAATGCCAACGATCCGCCAACCATCGAAGGCAATCCGCCGGATTCGGCATCGGTGGGAGTAATCTATGACTTCACCTTTTCTTCCGATGATCCCGATCTGATCCATGGAGACGTGCTGCAGTTCAGTGCGACAAATCTGCCGCTCTGGCTATCTCTCGATCCGGTCACCGGCCGGCTTCTCGGGACTCCTCAGGAATCTGATGCAGGGGTATGGATCGATATCCATGTGTACGTGTCCGACCGCTTTGGAGAGTTCGCAGTTGCAGGTCCGTTCGAAATTCGGTTTTCCAGTGCGAACAGTCCGCCGCAGATTTCCGGTGTCCCTCCGGAAACTGCCGGCTGGGGAGTCCTTTATTCTTTTACCCCGATGGCGTCAGATCCGGACGTAGGGGATAATGGCTCTCTGGTTTTCAGCATCGAGAACCCGCCCTACTGGACCGGGTTCGATCCAGAGACCGGAATGCTCGCCGGTGTCCCGGGCTATTTCGAAACCGGGGTTTACGAGAACATCGTCATTATTGTACGTGATCCGTTTGGAGACTATTCGCGTCTGCCAGCATTCACGATCAGTGTGGAAGGTGAAAATACGCCACCAGCGATATCCGGAAGCCCGGAAACCGCTATCCTGTTCGGTGAAACCTATTTCTTTACTCCCGATGCGTGGGATCCCGACATTGAATTCGGCGACGTACTGACATTCGGTATCGTTAACCTCCCGGCATGGGCGGCGTTCGATACCGCTACAGGAAGTTTGTACGGCGTTCCCGGGCTCGACGATGTTGGCGAATATGCAGGTATTGTTATCAATGTCGAGGATATCATGGGCGGTTTTGATGAGCTGCCGGAATTCAGCATCGAGGTCACCGGGACCGCGCCACCGGCATTCGCTAATCTGCCAGAAACGAGTGCTATCGAAGGACAGTACTATGAGTACGTCCCGGTCATCTCGAATGCACCGGAAAATTATGCATTCCAGATCACGGGGCTTCCCGATTGGGCGCAATTTGACCAGGGCGATGGCAAGTTGAGCGGAACTCCTGGAGAGGATGACTCGGGAGTTTATGCTGATATCGTGATCGAACTGGTCGATCAGTCCGGGGTCGTGGCGATTCTCGGCCCGTTCAGCATTGAAGTGCATGACAACGAGGTGGATGCGGGGCAGGGCCTCGGGAATATCCCCGTGTCGGATTACATCCCCAAGATGCCCCAGGTGCCGCATCTGGGACAGGTGGATCCGTCTACAGGGGCATTCACGACTTCCATCCCGATAGAGGTGCCGAAGTATTATGATATCGAACCCAGGCTCTCGCTGAACTACAGTTCCAATGGCGTTGACGGATGGGTCGGTGTGGGATTCCAGCTTGCGGGCACGTCGAGCATTGTGCGCAGCTCCAGCACGAACGGGGCTCCGCGATATGTGAGCAGCGACAAGTTCTCGCTCGACGGCAACGAACTGCTCCCGTGCAGCGGTTTCCAGGACATATGTGCCAGCCGTCCCGGGGCAACTCATGTTACCAAATGGGATAACTATACCAAAATCCAGCGGGATTCTGTGAACGACAGGTGGTACGTGTGGGATACCCGTGGCACCCGGATGACCTACGAGAAGACGGTGTATTCGGGGAACCAGGTATTCCGCTGGGATATCGTCGAAGTCACCGATGTGTTTGGGAATACGGTCAGCTACTCGTATACCAGTCTTGGGAACCGCGAAGTATATCTTCAAAGCATAGAATACGGCCCATACCGAGTGGTATTTTATACGGCCAGCCGGTCGAGTGAATCCGCAAAGCCGTCATATGCAACCGGAAGCAACCTTCTTGAAATAGGCCGGTACCTGAACGCTGTTGCCGTCAGTTCCAATGAGCAGAACATCCGTGCATACGCTCTCGATTACGAAATCAGCGGATGGACCGCGAGGTACCTTTTATCCAATATAACCCAGTATGGCGCGGGCGTCGTGGTCGCCCCGGATGGAACCGTTTCGAACCCGGAAGAAACGGTCCAGCTTCAGGTGTTCTCTGTTGACTGGAACAAGAACAGCATCAGCATGTCGAGTGGTACCTTGGGCGGCTGGGACAGCATGCCCGGTGCCCCGGCATACAATAACCAGAACAGATATGTGTCCGGAGACTTCAACGGCGATGGATTGACGGATATCGCCATTACCACCAACAACTGGCGCGGCTGGAGGGTATATCTCTCCAACGGCAATGGATGGAAAACCGAATGGTGGGAAGATAAAAATATAGAAAGCGATAGCCAGGGTGGATACGTATGCTACCAGGCAATTTGTAATAATGAAAACAGGTTTATAGTCGGCGACTTCAATGGCGACGGACGATCAGACATACTGGTAGTTCATTCAAATAGCACCAAGTTCCGGATCTTCGTGTCCAGCCCGTCCACCAGCAACTCCAGCGGGTATGCGTTTAAGTACAGGACTGTTTCCGCCAACCTGAAGCGGAACGGCGTCCTGGTGCCGATTTGCGACTGGTCCTGTGCGGATGAGCGAGTGAATATACTTTCGGGCGATTTTAACGGTGACGGCAAGACCGATATCGTGGCTGCCAGGGGCGGCGTCAACTGGAGTTCTGCCTTTGCCACAACCGATGAGACCCTGAATTCACACTCTTGGCATATCTGGTACGGCAAGAGCAGCACGACTGCGGTGTCTTTCACGCGCTACAGGAAGCTGTATACGCAGAATTCGGATTGGCGGCCATGCCTTGATGACTGCCAGCCGGACGATGTCAGATTCATCGTGACGGACATGAACGGCGACGGTTACTCCGATATTCTCAGGTTCATGAAATCGACCGCATTTGCGACAAATGTTTATGCGTATTTTGGCAAGGATGGTGAAGGATTTACCCATATAGATACCGAGCGAAAGTACTTGTGCGGCGAGGATTGCAGTGCAACAAAACTGTTCGCCGGGGATTTCAACGGCGACGGCAAACAGGATGTCTATTTCGGGCCTTTGCATTGGATTCTGTACTCAAATGGGTATGACTTCAGGATCGGGTTTCCGAAGTTTACTGGAGACGGACGGCCATGCGGAGACTGCGGGCAGAGCGACCTGCTTCTGGCGCTCGATATCAACGGCGATAACCGCGCCGACCTGATAGGCACGACGGCCAACAGCACGAAAGTCCGGTACGGGTTTGCCAAGAAATCGTCGATCGGGGAAACCACGTTCGAGACCAAGGAGTATAGCCATAACGTATGCCAGGGGGACTGCAACAGGGAGAACGGGGCGATTCAGATTGGCGATTTCGATGGCAACGGCAAGCAGGATGTATTCACTTTCCTTGCCACCGGCCAGCCCCGCGTTCACCTGACGGGAAAGACAGCCGACCGTCCCGATCTTGTCGATGCGATAGTTTCCATCACCGGGACCCGCACCGAAGTTGACTACATCTCGTCGGCCAACTGGCCCGGCAACAAGGTGCCGGTTGGTTTGCTGCTCGGAACCGTCAAGTCGTTGAGGACCGCCTACCGGACCAATTCCGCCTCCAGCACGGAGGACGTTCTTAGCGAACAGGCAATCGTTACGGAATACTCCTATTCCGGACTCGAATGGTCGCAGGAGGAACGGCGGCCTTTCGGATTCACCCGGTTCGCGCAGCGGAACTGGGAAGAAATAGTCGAGATTGTCGAGAAGAAACCCGACAAAACCGTCACAAAGCTAACCCGGAAGCCTCTGGAACTGCAGCAGGAAGCCGACATGAGCCGGAACCTCGCCTGTATAGGCCGGCCGGTTGAAACCCGTATCCTCGACATGTCGAAACCGGCCAGCGAGCGTCTTCTGGCGAGGTCGGTCACTTCCTATATTCCGGAGGCTGGTCCGCCATATACCTGCCGGAGTGGAGAGACGGTTGCCGAGACATACGGCCCCGGCGGCGGACTCTGGATCCGGCGGCAGGAAGTGCTGTCCTATGACAGTTACGGCCAGCCGCTGGTCGTGGTCAATCATGGCGATGCAAACGCATCGGGCGATGAAACAGTCTCCGTGACCGAATATGCCTATAATCCGGTGGACTATATTGTCGGCACCCCGAGGCGGCAGCTCGTTTGTGCGGGCATCAGTCCCGAACTCTGCAGCAGTACCGGTAGCGGCAGGATATCCGAAGCGCGCTACTGCTATGACGGTGATACCGATTCGGGCGACGATCCTCTCTGCAGCGAGCCCCCGCCAGAAGGCCGCGTCACGCGAAAACGGCAGTGGGACAGCAACGGAGATGGCCCGGAGCGCTGGCTCACGAGCGACATGCGCTACGACCCGGTGAACGGGAATCCGCTCGCTTCCAGTCTTTCCTATTTCGGCGACGAAATGCCGGTATTCAATCCGGATACGGAATATGACGAATCCGGCCTCTATCCGGTCGCCTCCTTCAACCACCTGGGCCACGTGAGCGAGCAGGTATTCGACCCGGTTATGGGCGTGCAGTTGTGCGGCCGGAACCCGAACCAGGTGGTCATCTACAGCCGTTACGATTCGCTGGGCAGGCTGATCTCCAGCAGCGCTCCGGAGAAATACACGGGAACGCTCGACATCGAGGCATGCACGAAGGACGATGCCTGGTGGGACGCGAACTGGGCGGTCAGGAAATCCTATGTGCTGGACAGCACCAGCAACTACACCGTTACCCGGAACCGTGCCGCCGTTACAGGCCCGGCCGCCAGCGAGATATTCGAAACGATCGAGATCAGGGACGGACTTGGCCGCAATATCCAGACGAAACACCGGACCGGAACGGGCACTCATGTCGTGTCGGGTCTCGTGGCGTACGATGCCTTGGGCCGGGTCCGGTACCAGTACGACACGTTCGACGAGGAGGGCGGATCGGACACCGTCTGGACGGGCTTCACGCAGGCGTCCGGAGATGCCCGGATCCGCAAGACCGAGTTCTTGCACGACAGCGTGGGCCGCGTTTCCAGCGTGAAATTCGTGGGCGGCGGGCAGGCGTTCGTCGAATATCAGCTCGGCGAGACCACCGTGACCGATCCGAAGGGGAACACGCGGGTCGCTTTCTCGGACATCCATGGCCGCAACTACCGGATCGACGAGTTTGCCGTGTCTGGAACACGCCTCACGACGCTCTATGACTTCGATCCGGTGACCGGGCGGCTCATGAGGATTGGCCGCGACACCGACAACAACGGCTACCTTGGCGGCGCCGACCGGGTGGATGCCGAATTCTCGTACAATTCGCTTGGCCAGACGTTGCACCTCACCGATATCAACACCGGCGTCACCACCTACAGCTACGACGCCATGGGCAATGTCGCAAGGAAGACAGATGCACGCGGGAACGAAGCCGTCTATTCGTTCGACGAACTGGGCCGGCTGGTGCTCAAGTGCGCGAAGGCAGGGGCCGGGGTGGATGACCCGCTGGGGCTCACCAAGAGCTTCGGAACGTCTCCCGTGGAGGCGACGGCGCAGGGGGCTTGCGGCGCGGGCGAGGTGGAGATCGCCAGCTATACCTATGACAATCCGGCCGCCAACGGCATCGGGGCGCTCGATACGCTGGCCGATCTGAGCGGCACCACCGCCTACAGCTATGACCTGCAGGGCCGGATCACCGGCATCGTGAAGCGGATGGATCCGGACAGCCAGACAAATGCCTGGCGAACCTTCACGCTATCGAGGTCATTCGACCTTCTGGGGCGGCTCCAGAACATCGTTTATCCGGACAGGGAGAACGTCTGCTACGGCTATGACGAGCGAAGCCAGCTGGTTGGCATCGTGGGTTATGACGACGACGGGGACGGCAACCCGTCGGATTGCGGCGCGGCGGGCGTGGATACGCGGACGTATCTTCAGGGGGCGACGTACGACCCGGTTTTCGGCAGCCTTCTCATGATGGAGTTCGGAAACGGAACGACGACCACCCGCGAGTACCACGCCTCGACGCGGCGGCTCAAGGTGCTGGAGACGCTGGACTCGCAGGCGGAACTGCTGCAGAAGACGGCCTATGCCTACGACCGCACCGGAAACATCACGGCGATTCTGGACTTCCGTGCGCCGGGCAATACCCAGCATTTCACCTACGATGGCCTGAGCCGCCTGCTGACGGCCAGCGGCGGCTACGGAAACCTTGCCTACAGCTACGACGGCGTGGGTAATTTCCAGACGTTCGAGGGACCACCGCCGGTCGCCTACGACACGGCTGGGGGCGTGACGCACCCGGACGCCATGGTGAGCGGTCCCGGCGGCTGGTCCGCCGCCTATGACCTGAACGGCAACATGACCGTGAGAACACCCTCGAGTATAAGCCCCACGCACCTCTATAGCTGGGGCTATGACAACCGGCTGGCCACGGCGTCGGCGATCGACAGCGGCCCGCCGGAACACCTCGTCAGCATGGTGTACGACGGCCACGGGGCCCGAGTGATCCGTTACGCGGACGGCGCGCCCACCTACTATTTCGGCAACTGGTTCGAACTGAGACCCGCCATGGCTGTCAAGCACATCATGGGGCCGGGCGGCGTCATCGCCAGCGTTTCCTACAATCCGGCGTCGAAGCCGTCCCTGGGCGGCTTCATGGCCACGGTGAGCCTTGGTGACCGGCTCAGGGAAAGGGCCCGCCGCACCTGGTCGGCCGCGGCCAATCCCTCCCTTGGACCGGCGGGCGCGAAGGCGCGCATCCAGATCGCTTCGCTCGCCGCGGCCCTTGCATCCGTTCTCTGGCTCCTGTGGCTTGCGGATCCCTTGTGGCGGTTCCGGCGGCTCGTGCGGGCGCTGGAAACGGCCGGGGAACGCGACCTTCGCGAGGCCATGGAGGCCGCCAGAATACGGGCTGCTGTCCGGGTGGAACGGCGCCGGGCACGGGGCGGCTACCGCTGGCGGTGGCGGCAGGGCGTGGCGGCCGGCCTTGTGCTCGCGATCGGTTTCGCGGCCGCCGCGTGCGAGGAGCAGCGCTGGGGCGCGGGCGGACGCCAGATGGGCGCCGTGGCCTATTCCACCGGAACGGCCATCGCCGAAGGCGACCAGCCCATCTGGCTGCACGGGGACCATCTGGGCAGCGTCGTGGCCGTGACGGACGCGAGCGGCGCCGAACTGAGCCGCATGGACTACAAGCCGTTCGGGGAGGTGTGGAGTTCGTCCGGGACTGCCCCGGCCAGCGACCGGACCTTCACCCGCAAGCGGCAGGACGCCGGCCTTGGCCTGATGAATTTCGAGAACCGCTACTACGACCCTCTTGTGGGCCGGTTCATCTCCGCCGACCCCCGGCAGCTTGAGCCCGCGCCGCTGCAGGCGATGCGGATGGCGGAATGGGATTACCAGAACGGAAGCGCCAACGCCGGTTCCATGCCGGAGGAACGGCTCGCCGACTGGCGGGGACGCACGTTCGCGCCGCAGGATCTGAACCGCTTCAGTTACGTGCTCAACAACCCCTTGAACCGGGTGGACGTGGACGGATACGGGTTCTGGAAGTGGGTGAAGCGTTTTGTATTGAAGGTGCTGTCGAATCTGGTATCGCTCGTTTTGCAGGCTATTTTCCGGTACATATTGCCGTTTCAGTTGCCGAATTTCGGCTTGTCCGATGCCCTGTGGGACATGATTGACCGGTTGGCAGGGAACATGTTCGTGATCGGGGCCGATGCGGCAACGTACGCATCGACCCAGAGAAAAGGGGGTATCGGGTTCCATGGCTATCTGGTTGGAGCGAAAACCACCATGCTGGGACTGTCGGCAGGTTTGGCGGCCATTGCGGTTGGCGCGATGCAGGGGAAGAATGTCGGTGTCCACGCGGAGTCCGTGAACGGCACCGGGACCATCGTGTTTTCGGGTGCCGGTTTCGTGGTTGGGAAAGCCAGCGCACAAACGATCGGTCATGCGATGCTGCTCAAAGTCGAACGGAACGGGTATTTCAAACACAAACCCTACAGTTTTTGGCTTGACCACGAATCATTGCACTTGCAGCAGGCCGGTGTGCTTGGCGAGGGGTATCTGGCATCACACATCACGATGGGTGCACTCGCCATGATGTTCGGTCGCGAACTGAAGGACGATCAGGGCAATGTTCTCCGCGACAAATGGCATGATCCGAAGATAAACTTCCTGGAGGACCATGAAAGCAATTCGCCATGGAAATGGGGCAGGTGGCCATGAAACCGGGTTTCACCGTGACCGGCGGCCTTCGGGCACTGGGGATTGTGCTGTCCCTTGCGGGCTGCGATAAATTCGATTTCAAGGAAGTCTCCTGCGACTACCCTGACGAAAAGATGTGCATTGAGGTTCTGATACATTCAAATGCGTCGGGATACTTTGGTATTGAAGAGGAAAAGGTCGAAAAATCCTGTTCGGAGGACGGGGGCGAGTTCTCCTCTGATGATCCGTGTAGCCGGGATGACCTGATCGATGTTTGCCTGATTGAGGATCATCCCATCATTCCGGATAAAGAATTCGGGCTAGGTCAGATTTACTACTACGAGGGGTTTATCGACCCAGAGGAACATTGTGCCGAATATGACGGCGAATATGGAGTCGTGTGGAAATAATCCCCTCGGAGATATTTTTATGAATTGCAACCATCCCCACCACCGGCCCCAGGTGGGTGAGTATCCGGTCGAAGGCGGCGCGGACCTGCATGTCGCCGAACCAGGGCGAGACGAGGAACAGCAGGTAAACGATCGCAAGGTAGGTCCAGATGGAGAGCAGGATGAGGAGCGGCGGATTCAGGCCGCGTTCACGGATTAGCCGGAACAGACACCGGACCGTCAGCGCCACGAGCAGCCAGCCGAGCAGCGAGAACCGGTGTGGCATGAATAGCAGGTACCGCCCCATCTGCCCCAGGACCGGCTCCGCCTTCCGGGCGATGTGCGGCCAGTTCCAGGCGATGAGGTTGGCGAGGTAGTTCTCCTCGTAGAACGAGGCCCGCTCGCCGCGCGCGACGAGCCACGGAAGCAGCGCGAGCAGCCAGACGCCGGACCACAGGGCGGGAGCCTTGAGGGAACGTGGTCGCCCGGCAAACAGCAGCAGCGGCAGGCAGAAAAGCGGCGCGAGCAGAAGGCCCTCGTTCTTGACGAGCCCCGCCGCCGCGCCAAGCAGGGCCGACAGGATGAGGATTTGCGTGGAGCCTTCCAGGACTCCCCGCAGGGCCAGCAGTACGGCGGCGAGGAAAAAGGCGGCGAGCGTCGTGTCCGCCACGCCGGAATCGGCCGCCCCATGTTCGTAGAGCGTCCAGCAGGGCACGAGACAGGCCATCGCCGTAACGGGGGACGCCCAGTGGCTGGCATCCCCGCCGCCTGTATTTTCACCGCAAAGTCTGTCCAGACCGGCAAGGCCCCAGCGCATGAAGACGATCAGGGCGATGGCGAACAGCGCCGGCACCAGCCGGGCGGCCCACTCGCTGAACTGGCCGGTCAGCATGCAGAGGAACGCCACGTTCGCCTGCTGGAGAAACGGGTACTGGGCGTGGCCGATGACGAACTCGGTGACGTTCAGCTCGGGCGGCATGAGGGTGCCGGTGTGGAAATACAGTTTCGCATGGCTCCCCCAGTGCGCCCGTACGTCCACGGAAACGACCGGATTGCGGACCGAATCGGTGAGCATGGAGATGACGAACACGGCCAGAAGGACATCGGATATCAATGCGACCGGCGGGCGGAAAGGCGCTTTTTCGAGGTGCGTTTCGGCAGATTTGGGAAACAGCATTTCCCGCCGGGTGTACAGGAATCCGCCCCCGGCCAGCACAACGGCAGCCGAAAGCCCGCGCGCAAAGCCCGGCGTCCAGGGGGCAACGAGCCACGAAGTCAGGAAAAACAGCAGGGCCAGCAGGAAGCCTCCGGCGAGCCAGGCAACGGCGAGCGTCTCTGCCCGGCTGCCGAAACGGACTGTGAGATACTCCAGAAGGAGGAGGCCCAGAACGAAGGTCTGGAGAAGATACAGGGCGAGCCAGAACGGGTTCACCGGCCGTCTCCCGGCTCGCCGATACCTGTTTCCAGCGCGGTGAGCGGAGGCAGGGTTCCGCGGGTTCCGCAGTCCCAGACAGCGTATCTGATCCCTCTGGACCTGGCCCAGGCGGCTGCTTCTGCCCGTTCCTCGCAGGCAGGGATGCGCCTGAAATACACACGAGTCGGGAAAAAATGGTAGGAGATATTGAGGTAATAGGTCGGCATGAGCAGTTCCGATTCGCCCTCTGGCGGTGCCCGGAATATGGCGAAGGCGTCCGGGATCTCGGGTATCCGGTCGAATATGGTTTCAGGCCGCAGCGAATGGATGTCGCCAAGCTCCAGGAAGCGGAGCTGCCGCCGCTGATCCACATCCTTCCCGGCCCAGACGATTTCCATTGCCGTCTGCCGGATCAGGCGATCGGCCAGAAACAGGCCGTTGGCGGCCACGCACAAGATGAGGAGGCCCGTCGTCAGCGAAAACCCGGCCCCTCCCGTGAGCCATCCCCACACACTGGTTTTCCGCAGCGAAAACATGAACCACGACAGCAGGGTGCCGGTGCCCGTCAGAAGCACGAACCAGTAGAGAATGTGCAGTTCCAGCCGCACCCGTGGGGGAAGCTCCACGATGTCACGAAGGAAATAGTGCCGGATCACTCCGTTGAAATGCTCAGGCCCCAGCCCCGCCGTCACGGCAAGCAGCAGGAGTCCGCCGGGGACGAGCCACAGGTTGTGGAGCCAGATGCGCATGGAATGGCCTTTACGTCGGGGAAATCGTAAATTGGCCGGACGGTCAAGTAAACGGATTCGGGACGGACATTCATGGCCAGATGGCTTGATGGAAAGCGGTGGATGGCGGCGGGACTGGGGTTCGCCGGCACCATTGCCCTGCTTGTCTTGTGGAATTTCTACCTTGAGGTCCGGTATCCGTCTCCGTTTTCCGCCTACGTGCGGGACAATGAACTGGAGTACCGGATCCGCTGGCTCGATCCGGTTCGGCCGGAAACCATCGAACTCCGGGGGCGGTTGCACCCGGTCCGGGGCCTTCCGGGCGGTTTCCGGATACTCATGCTGGGCGGATCTACCACCAACGGCCACCAGATCACGGGCTGGGAGAATGTCTGGCCGGCACGGATGGAGCATCAGTTCCGGAGCATGGGCCTGGACGCCGAGGTCATGAATGCCGCCGATCTCGGCTATTCCTGCGAACATATCCTGATCGTGGCGAAACGGCTGATTCCCCTGCTCCGGCCGGACCTTGTGATTTTCATGGAAGGGTGGAACTGGCCGGGTATCGCCGAACCGCTCAACTGGTCGCCGTTCCCGCGGCTGCCAAAGGGCCTCCGGTGGCTGAACCCGGCCGTTGACAGCCGCCTGTTCGTGGATTTCCGGAACCGGACGGTCCGGTTCATGGGCGAGTGGGGCGCATGGCATGGCATGATTTCGCCCGGCGAATTCCACCGCATCAAGCGGGAACACCGGTACCGCCTTGCCCGGTGCGTGAGGGAACTGGATGATGAGCTTTCAGCCCTGAATGCCACCCATGTTATTGTCATTCCTCCGTCATTTCTTACGGCGGAAAAGGCGGCTGCGGACGACCTCGCCGCCTACGAACCCATGCTCTGGATATTCAACTACTGCCGCACGAAAAGTCTGGAAGAAACAGTCGCCTGTCATTTGGCCGAACGGCAGGCCATGCGCGGCGGGCTGGAAGATGCCCTGGCAGGAACCCACCAGTGGAAGGCCGTGATCGATGGAGAAAGTTTTGCGCCGCCCGAATGGTCCACACGTGTGCGGTATTTCATGGATCACATGCATATGACAATAGAAGGCAACGAGCAGTTCGGCCGTCATGTCGCCGGTGAACTGATGGGGCGCGGTCTCCTGCCGCTGCCATCGGGAAAGGACGCATCCGGTGGCCGGTAACTTCAGCATGCCAAGATCGGTATGGGTCCGGAACCTGTGGCTGCTCGCGCCCGGAATTTTCTGCCTGCTCGCCAGCTTCGGGCTGGGGTCTGTCCATTTTGCGGGGGCCGTGCGGCACTTTTTCCTTCAGTATATTCCCGGTTTCCCCGAACGGCTCACCGCGGAACTGCTGGTCATCTACTGGATGACGGCGATAGCGGGTATCGCCGCTGTTGCCGGATACCTCCTGCTGGGCGTTTGCCGCCTGGAGTTCCTTCGCTGGCTGCTTTTTCCCACAAAACTGCGGGAGACGGTGAAAATCTCCTGGCGGGAACTGCTCCTTCTGCTGGTGATCGTCAATTCGTTCGCCTTCACTGCCGTCCGGTTCGTCCGTGACGGCGTGCGCACGGTATGGCTTCAGGGGCTTTCGTTCGGTGAAAAGAAAGAAGTTCTCTTCAGTGAGAACCCTCTGGAGCAGAACTATATCGTGGGGCAGGAGTTTCTTAGTGGGGAGGGATATTCGGGCGGCAATATCGTGATCCTGCGGAATGTTTTTGAGGACCGGCCGGGGGAATACCTCCGGGCCGAACACCTGCATTTTTCGGCCCATCTGTTCCCGGTGCGGGTTTACCTCACATACGCGCCGGGATGCACCACGAACGACCTGCCGCCGGGCTGGATGGAAAACCGTGGTATCCGGTGGATTGTCGAAGACTGCGGCGAACATTTCCAGTTTGATCCGAAGCCGTACGCAAACAGGACCGCGCAATGACTGAGCTACTTATCCTGATCGTCTGTGCAGGTGCCTTGGGCCTCGGCGTCTGCCGGGTCATTCCGGGACAGAACTGGCCGGTCCGTTTTGGTCTCGCGTGGGGCTGTGGACTCGGGCTTTCCGGATATCTCCTGATGCTGTTCGTATGGTCTGGTATCCGGCTGGCGTTTCCTTCGGCATCCGTCATCTGCGGCATCGCCTTGGGTGCGGGGCTTTTTCTCTGGAAACCGTGGACGCAGAAGGCACTGGACGAACGAGCCGGAAGCGGTTCTCTATGCCGGGATTTCTCGCCGCTGGAGTGGATCGCAGTCGCTGTTGTGGCGGGAACTGCCCTGGCAATCCTCCTGACCGTTCTATCCACGCCGGTAAAGGCATTCGATGCCCGCATGATCTGGATGTTTCATGCACGTCTGATTGCCGATACTGGAATCCACCCGGCTCCGGAACTTCATGATCCGGCGTTTGTCATCGGCCATCCGCAATACCCGCCGCTCCTGCCGGTGCTGCAGGCGCTCGCGGCGATCCTGTCCGGTGTATTCGATGAACGCTGGGTACGTCTTGTCCCCGCGGGGTTCTATTTCGCCATGGGCGGACTGCTCTGGGATTCCCTGAAAGACGCACCCCAAAGGCTGCTGCTGGTTTCTGCATGGGCACTGATGCCGACGCTGGTGGTATTCGAGGAAGGCGGGGCAGATTCGGGACTCGCCGATGTGATGCTGTCTTTCTATGTGTTCGCCTCGCTGTGGCTGGCGCTGAAGGCCGAAGGCAGGCTTCCGCAGTATGCGCTCGCCGGAGCCTGTGCCGCCTTCGCCGGGCTAACGAAAAACGAAGGGCTGGTCATCGCCGGAATGGTTGCTGTCGTCTTGTGGAGCCAGGCGGATATTCCGTTCCGGGCAAAACTCGTTTTCGTCGCGACATGGATTCTCATGCTGGTCCCATGGCTCGCCGTTCGCGGGCAGATCGCCACGCTGTTCGAGGAACGCTATCTGGAACACCTCACTCCGGGGCGGCTCTTGTGGGGGCTGGACCGGGCGGGGCTGGTGGCCGGCGAAATGGCCCGCCAGATGTTCCTCCTGCCCCAGCGCTCAGGACTGTTCTGGTGGCTGATACTGGCTTGGTTTGCCGGGTCGGAACGGAGGCGCGATCTGCTGCTGGTCAACGGCTTATGGATCGTCCCCGCCTACCTGCTCGTGATCTACGTCCTGTATCTCGTGACACCCTGGGAGCGCGACTTTCAGGTGCATCTCTCGTTCTCCCGCGTCCTCCTTCATATCGCGCCCCTGGCACTGTGGGCCGCTGTGTGGCGGCCTGACAGGCGAGTACCCGGGCCGTGATTTCCCGGTCCAGCGCCCTTAAGGTTTCCCGGTTACCCGTCAATAGCCACATGGACTCCCGCACGATTTGGCGAAGATTAGCAGAGACAGGTCAGACAGCCGTTACCGGGGCTTCAGGGTTCACAGGCGACCTGGTCTTCCAAGCATAGCCGGGTTTGTACTTCGTCCCGGATTTCCCGCCAGTCTTCCCCTGACTATCTCCTGGCCACAACGAACGAGACCGAACCGCGGGAAACATCAATGGTGCTGACTTCCGGGAATCCCGCTTCCCGGGCAAAATCAACCACATCCTGCTTGCGGTAGAGCGGCCGTGGTTCGCCCAGCATGGCGTCGGAAAGTTCGTAAGCTGTCTTCATCCACGGGGCCAGTTCGAAATTGTCGGCGAACGGTTCCCACAGGATCAGATAGCCGCCCGGCGGAATGACCTCCCTGGATTTTTGCAGGTACTGGATGCCGTGTTCGGGGCCGCAATAGCCGAACTTCCGGGCAAGGAAGACCAGATCGTAGCTTTCGCTGGCGCCCCAGGTGTCCTTTTCTGCGTCACCGGTATTTTCGATAATCTCAGTGGGCTTTTTCAGTTTGAACTGGCTGGCGGCGGCCGGCAGTTCCCGTATCAGCAGTGGCAGGCATGACACGGTGATTTCGACATCCGGCTTTGCCTGGGTGACAGCGGCGGCGAAGCTCACGCCAACGGTGCCGCAGATCATCCGGCGGACATTCGACAGGTCCAGCTTCTGGACGAGCGCCTTGCTGGGTGCAGCCAGCATGGAAGTTGTCAGCCGGACGAACTCGGCCATCAGCGGATTGTCCGGATTATAGACCCGGACGACCGGGTGACCCTCGTTCTTCTGGAGCGCCGTTCCCAGGTCGCGCCAGTAGGACCAGGTTCCGAGCATGAAGTCGATCATTCCGCGTCCGGGGTTCCAGCCCTCCCGGCACAAGTGAGCACGGGCGGCAGTGGTAAGAACAATGTGGCCGTTTTCACGCTGGATGGTGCCTGCTTCTTCCAGTGCATTGAGGAGGACTTCGGCAGCGGGCTCCGTCATTCCGGCGAACGAGGCGACTTCTCCGGAAGTTCGCTGCGACTTGAGATAACCGATGATGCCAAGCTCGTACGCCGCGCCAAGGGCCATCGTCAGCTGGTATCCGGTCATGGCCCTGGAGAGTTTCATGGCCTGAACCGTGTCATTCCAGGGAGTGAGTTCTCCAGCGGCCTCCACCAGATGCAGGGATGCACGGCCGAGCCGGCTCTTGAGTGACATACACACCACCTCCCTTGAGTTGCAGGTGTCGCTGCATGGTGTGGTGTCCGGAGGTTCTCCCCGTATGACAGTTCGCAGGTCGGGGTGAAAACCGGTCTTCATGATATGACGCAAGGCGTGGAAGCTATGACAGTTGTCATATCGGCCTCTGTACCCCGCTTCTATAAAGACAATAGTGTCTATTCATGTGATGTGTGTGCGGACTGATGATGGAGGCAGGTAATCGACTGAAAATACTGCATTTTTCATAAAGTGCCCTAATCGTCATGAAGCTGACTGGTTGACCAGTCAAACGCGATAAAAAAGCCGAAAAACTCTGCCCTTGGACGGAAACAATGAAGAAAACGACGAGCAAAGCAGCAAAACCCCGGCAATCGGATCAAGGCAGGCCCCCCGCGCCAGTCAGGAAACTGCGAATAACCTTTATCTACCCGGACCGGCGCCGGTACTCGGGGAACTTCTCCACACACCGGTTTTTCGGCATGGGGACCGCGCATCTCGGCCTGCAGCTCTTGGGTGAAATCTGCCGGCAGATGGGGCACGAGGTGCATATTTATGACGAGCAGATAACGCCGTTCGCCCCCTGGATGGTGGACAAGGCGGATGTCGTCGGTATTTCCACCCAGACATCATGGGCTCCGCAGGCATTCCGTATCGCCGACCAGATCCGGAAGATGGGCAAGCCGCTGATGATGGGCGGCGCCCACGCCACCCTGAATCCGGACGAGTGCCTGGACCACGCTGACTACGTGTGCCGGAATGAGGGCGAGAAGACACTTCCGGAACTGCTCGAAGTGATCGCCGCAGGACGTGATCCGGCGACGGTCGTGGGGATCTCGTACTGGAACGGCGGCAAAAAGGAGCACAATCCCGAACGGCCGTTCCTGACCAATGCCGAGTTGAGTGCACTGCCTGATCCCAACTGGTCGCTGGTCGAAGGCTGGTTCCATCCGGCTATCCATCCGTTCCAGGATTTCGTCTACCCGGTTCAGGCGACCCGGGGATGTCCGGCCTACTGCAATTTCTGCTCGATTACCGAGGAGTTCGGCCGTGGGGGGGGGGGGCCGGGCGGCCCGGGCGGGGGGGGGGGGGGGGGCCGGGCCCGGGGCCCCCGCCGCGCCCGCCCGCCGGGCGCCCGGGGGGGGGGGGGGGGGGGGGGCGGGGGGGGGGGGGGGGGG
>JAHCIT010000016.1 GCA_026129095.1 Deltaproteobacteria bacterium | reverse complement strand
ACTCGACGGCGCAACCCTGCGCGGGGACTATAGAAAACCGTTCTCGTTCTGGGCGGAAAACGGCGATCGTCTCTTTTGGCGGAGAGTGAGGGATTCGAACCCTCGATACGGGTTTCCCCGTATAACGGCTTAGCAAGCCGCCGCCTTCAGCCACTCGGCCAACTCTCCGTATGGGAACGGCAGGAATTATCCGGCCGATTATGACCGGAAAGCGTTTGTTAGTAATCCCGTCCGCCGGTGAGGTCAAACCGTCCGGGCTGGTTCGGGCACCAGTTCGGTTTCCGAACCGCTGCCGCAGATGGAAAGCCCGGAAATACCGCCATTCCTGGCCGAAATTGCTTCAATAACCATCTGAAATTAAAAGTGTTTATGGCAGTGCCACGTCCTGTCATATGCCGGGGGCATACTCTCCGCAGATGCAGATGGTGGAGGCCAAGGAAGCCACCCTCTGGAGAAAACCGGAAGATTCCGGTTGCGTATACAAACCGAAAGCGGGTATAACCGTCTCGCACGCTGACATGTTCGGCCACGGTGAGGCGGGAACCCGGTGCATAACCTAAGGAAGGGATACTCTCATGCAGGATTCACGCAACCCCACCGACAACAGGCGGAAGGCGCTGGCCGACACGCTGGCCCAGATCGAAAAGGCCCACGGCAAGGGTGCCATCATGAAGCTGGGCGAGAACTCGACCCAGCAGGTCGAGGTGATACCGACCGGTTCCCTGGCGATCGATATCGCCCTCGGCGTGGGCGGCGTGCCCCGTGGCCGCATCGTCGAAATCTACGGTCCCGAGTCATCGGGCAAGACGACACTGGCTCTTTCCATCGTCGCCCAGGCGCAGAAGGCCGGCGGCATCTGCGGATTCATCGACGCCGAGCATGCCCTTGATGTGGGCTATGCAAAGAAGCTCGGCGTCAGGATCGACGACATCCTCATCTCCCAGCCCGACAATGGCGAGCAGGCCCTTGAGATCGCCGAGGCCCTGATCCGCTCCAATTCGATAGATGCGCTCGTGGTGGACTCGGTGGCCGCGCTCGTCCCCCGGGCCGAAATCGAGGGCGAGATGGGCGACTCCCTGCCGGGCCTGCAGGCCCGCCTCATGAGCCAGGCGATGCGCAAGCTGAATGCCGCCGTTGCCCGCAGCAACACCACGCTCATCTTCATCAACCAGATCCGCCAGAAGATCGGCGTCATGTTCGGCAGCCCGGAAACCACTTCCGGCGGCAACGCCCTCAAGTTCTACGCCTCGGTCCGCATCGACATCCGGCGGATCGGCGCGATCAAGCAGGGCGAGACGATGATCGGCAACCGCACCCGTGCCAAGATCGTCAAGAACAAGCTCGCTCCGCCGTTCCGTGAGGCCGAGTTCGACCTGCTCTACGGCGAAGGACCCTCGCGCGTAGGCGATATCCTGGACCTCGGCACCGAGATCAGCGTGGTCCAGAAGACCGGTTCCTGGTACAGCTACGGCACCGACCGCATCGGACAGGGCCGCGAACAGGCGGCGGGCTACCTGCGGGAGCACTCCGATTCGGCCGACGAGATCGAGCGGAAGATCCTCGAAAACCACGGCATCGTCCGGGTCCGCGCAGCCTCCCAGCCCGATACGGCCGACGGCGCCGGACGCAGCCCGGGAAGCAATGGGGAGGCAAAACCCCGCCCCGCGGCCACGGGCAAGAAACCTTCCCGCGAGGAGATCGCCGAGGCGTGAGCACAGAAATTCTCAACGGGCATTGAGAAAGAGGAAAACGGGAAGGGCGCCCCAGGCCCCTTCCCGTTCTCCTTTTCTGCCTGTTTTCAGGCAGGCAGCAGGGGTGCCCGATTTCCTTCGGGGAGGGGTGGCCATCCGTCAGGAATCCGCTACAATTTCATAACGATACGGAGAAATGTCCTGTGCCCCGCGGGGTGTCCCCGCAACGGAGATTTTTTATGGGTACCAAGCTGCCATTCAAACGCCGCGCCACGGGGCTCATGGCCCTTGCCACCCTGTGGACCGTGCTGGCGAGCTGCTCGGGCAAACCCGTGCCCGGTTCGCCCGAGTTTCGCGAGCGCATCAGGAAGGGTGACATCATCGTCTGGACGACACCGGTCGGAAGCCGCGGCCTGAACCTCGTCACCGCTGCCGGTGGCGCCAAGGCCTCGGTCCAGGGCGGGTGGGAGATCATCCTCGACGTCGAGAAATACCCCGAATTCCTCTTCGGCATGCTGGAAACGAAGATCGTCGAGGTGAAAAGCCCGAACAGTCCCACCGCGCACCGTATCCTGGAGTTCTACATCAACGCCCCGTTCCCGTTCCGGAATATCCGGACGAAGGTGGACATGACCTGCAACGAGGAGACCCTGTCCTGCGACTTCTTTGCCATCGAGGGCAATCTGCGCGAGATGTACGGCGGACTCCGCATCGAGGACTGGGGTGACGGCTTTGCGTCCATCACATTCCAGACGTTCGCCGACTTTGAGTACGACAACGTGCCTGCCAAGGTCATTAACGGCGTTACCGAGTGGGTTGTCCGCCGCTGGGCTGACGACATGAAAGGCCGCGTCCTCAAGGAGCCGTGGTTCAGCATGCCGCGCAAGCAGCGCAAGCAGATGCAGCCCGGCGAGATCAAGACCGAAGGCCTGGACGACCTGCTGCACTGATGGGCCCGGCGCTAGACGCGGCGGGAACCATCCGAATAACCTAGCGGGGTGACAAAGCGCACTCCCACCCGGCATGGACCACCAAAGGCTTCCGGCAAGCCGTCAAAAGCGGCTGCCGGAAGCCGGTCTGCCGCGCCATCCCGGAACTCCCGGACCAAACCGGCATCAAAACCAGCCCGCCCGGCCGTTTCAGCCGGCCGGCCACCAGGAGCGCGCCGCCTCCCCTCAGAGCCAGTTTCGAAAACCGGTCCGAAGCCGGATGAGGCGGAAAATCCCGCAGACGAGGCTCTGGATTTCATTCCCGAAACAGTAGTGGAGGCTGAACCTGCCACGGCGCTCGTTCCGGCAACTCCACCAGCCGAAACCAGTGAACCGATGGGGACGGCCCTCTCTAGCTACATGCGCGAGGCCGAGCGCTTCCCGATTCTCTCGCGGGAAGAGGAACACGAGATCGCTACCCGCTTTCACAAGACCCAGGATCCGGAGCTTGCCAAGAAGCTCATCACTTCGAACCTGAAGCTCGTGGTCAAGATCGCCTGGGAATACCACAACGCCTACAAGAATATTCTGGACCTCGTTCAGGAGGGGAATATCGGCCTGATGATGGCCGTGAAGAACTTCGACCCCTACCAGGGGGTGCGGTTATCATCTTATGCCCAGTACTGGATCCGGGCGTACATCCTCCGGTACCTCGTCAACTCCTATCATCTGGTGAAGCTCGGTACGACCCAGGCGCAACGCAAGCTCTTCTTCAACCTCCGCAAGGAGAAGGCCCGGCTTGAACGCGAAGGGTTCGTGCCGACCGCAAAGCTGCTGGCCGAGCGGCTTGACGTGAAGGAGAGCGAGGTCACCGAAATGGACCAGCGGCTCTCGCAGGGCGAGGTATCCATGGACGCGCCGCTCGGTGCCGACACGGAGATGACGCTCGGTGACACCCTTTCCGGAGATGACCGTCCGGTCGACGACCGGCTGGCCGATCACGAACGCATGGAGCGGTTCCGGGCGGCGATGAACGCCTACCGGGCGACGCTGGAGGAGCGCGATGCCGTCATCTTCGACCGGCGAATGGATACGGAAGAACCGGTGACACTCCAGGAAATCGGCGACCGGTTTGGCATCTCCAAGGAACGAGCCCGCCAGCTCGAAGAGCGGATCAAGCTGAATTTCCGCAAATTCCTGAACGACAACCGGGACAAGTACGCCATCTGAAACCGCACCAGCCGCGGAGTCACTGCGCATGGAAACCCGGCCACCGCTCATCGCCCATGTGGACATGGACGCCTTTTTTGTCTCCGTGGAGCGTCTCCTCGACCCCTCGCTCCGGGGCAAACCGGTCCTCGTGGGAGGCCGCTCTGCACGGGCCGTTGTCAGCGCTGCATCGTATGAGGCACGGAAATTCGGCTGCCGCTCGGCCATGCCCATGCGCCAGGCAATCCAGCTCTGCCCAGAAGCGGTCGTGCTGGATGGCAATTCGGCAGCCTACCGGGACTATTCGCACCGTGTATTTGCCGTGCTGGAGCGGCTCGCACCGGTCGTGGAGCCTGTATCGGTCGATGAAGCCTATCTGGACCTTACCGGCTGCGAGGGTCTCCTGGGGCCTCCACTGGCTGCCGCCCACCGGATCCATGCCGAAATCCTGAAAGAAACGGGGCTTGTGGCTTCAGTCGGTCTGGGAACCAACCGCACCATTGCCAAGATTGCATCGGGGCTGGCCAAGCCGGATGGCCTCCTGTGGGTTCCATCCGGATCGGAAGCCGCCTTCCTTGCCCCCATGTCCGTTGACATCATGCCGGGTGTCGGCCCGGCCGCCCGAAGCCGCCTGAACGGGGCCGGTATTTTCACACTGGGTGATGCCGCACGCCGAACGCCTGCGGAACTGGAGAAAAAGCTCGGCACACTGGGGGCGTGGATACACGAGAAAGCGACCGGCCACGGATCTGCGGAGCTGGAACCGAATTCGGAATCCAAATCGATGGGCCGGGAAACGACTTTCGAACGAGACGTGAAGGATATGGCCGAACTGGAACGGGTGCTTGCCACCCTGGCCGAGGATATTGGCTCAAGGCTCCGGCGGCACGGCGTCAAGGCCCGCACAGTGACAGTGAAGATCCGTGACGGAAAGTTCCGCACGATCACACGGGCCGAGACCCTGCCCTCCCCGACCGATACGGACGACCGGATCACGGAGACGGCCCGGCGCCTGTTCCGCGCAAACTGGCCCAGATCCCGCCCGGTCCGGCTCATTGGAGTCACTTGCAGCGGCCTCGGACGTGAAACACCCGCCCAGGGCGGCCTGTTTGACCCTCCCACGGACGTGAAGGCGCGTAAAATCGACGACACGCTGGACCAGCTACGGGCCCGTTTTGGCGGAAAAGCGGTCGTCCGGGGCCGGACGCTCAGGAAAAAATAGGATCACCGCCGGAGGCGCGTCTTCAGCCCAAGCAGCCCAAACAGCTTGTCAGCCGTCACCGGGCGGCGGACGAACAGGGAGGCATGGTGCATGAGGGCCGCCTTGCTGTCGAAATCCGCATCCCCCACCACGATCACCGAGCGCGGGCGCGGCTGTATACGGTCGTGAAGCCGGTCCAGGAATGCCAGCAGCATAGGGGCCGTTTCCGCCAGGAACACCACCACCGCCTCCGGCCGGACCCCGTGAGTGACCAGATCCTCAGCCTGGGCAATGGTCGCAGCCTCGGCCACATCGAGACCTGAATGGTCGAACAGGATCGACGCCTTGAGCCGTTCGGCTCCGCTCCCTCCCACCAGCAGTACCAGATCCTGGTTGCCGGCGGCACTGGCGTCATCCTCGGCCCTGAGACGCGCCGCATGGGAAATCTGGCTGAGATACTGGGCGAGCGGGGCCGGCAGCGTGTCGAAATAGACTCCCATGCCCGGCGGACGGCCCCGCGTGTCGTGGCACTCAGCAACAGCACGGGCAACCACGGCAGGGAAGTTCACCAGTCCATGCTCGCTCGGCACCAGAACACCGAGCGTCACCGGCGTGCCGGGCGGCAGTGGCTCGCGTGTACGGAGAAACACGCCCCGCTTCGACCAGTCAACCGACAGGAGCGTCTGTTCCGGCAGATTCCCCTCCGTACGGACATGGACCTTGAGGTCAATCGGAACGCGCCGGTTGGCACGGTTGTCCAGGAGGTCAATGACGGTCACCATCAGGTTTCAGCACACATCCCTGCAGCCGCCGGAATGAATGGCGGCCTGCTTACTGCCTGGGTATAGAATCGGCTCATGAACAGGTTTATGATTTTTTCCATTCGTGGCTATCAAGTTCCGCCGCCCATGATGGCAGGGAGGAAATCCTGACGGAATGGCCGGCGTTCCGTTTTGAATCAATCATGAGCCTCCGGTCCGCCACCTCTGGAATCCTGCTGATGATGTTCGCCCTCCTGGAAGGCGTGGCGGGGCTGTGGTTCGCCGTTTCGGTCCGCTCATGGTACGCAGAGGGTCAAAGCCTGAACCAGCTTCATAGTCCCCTCACGGCAGACCCAACGATTGCAGCCGCCGTTGCCTGCTGGTGCATCTCCGGACTGTTCATGTGGAAGGCGATGGTGGCTCTGGTTCCCGGCGACCGCGGAGCCAGTCCGGTTCTGGCCGCGCTGGCGGTTCCGGCCCTCCGGCTCATGCCTCTGGTTGCCAGCCATCCGGGTGATGTCCATGTCCTGGTTCTCTGTTTTGAGCGTGGCGCGTCCTTTGCCGTACTGGCCTTTGCTCATCGCGCCTTCAAGGCAGGCGGCCGGCCGAGCCTCCTGAAACGCCTCCCGGTTCCGGCCGCGTGGCTGGCGGGAACCTTCCTCGCCGGCCAGTTCCTGACGCCCCTCCGTATGTTCGCAACCGACGATTTTCGCCCGTTCATGCTTGGCAGCGCCGCCGTGTCCGCGCTGGCCTTCCTGCTGCTTGCGGCGGGCTATCTCACCGCGGCAAGGATACAGGACGGGGCCACCCCGCCTGCGGCGCCGGTGGCTTCGCTTCCATTCAGACTGCGAATGATGGTGCCGGTAGCAGCCATTCTTTCCGCCGTTATGCTGATGCACCTCATACCCACCGGCATCGGGTTTCGTCATGCCTACATGGAGCAGGACATCAGCCTGTGGCGGGAACCGGCTATTACCATTCTTGCCATCGCCGTCCTCGTCGCCCTCCTTCCACGGCACCTTTCTGCTGCCACCGCACTGGCCACCCTGCTCCTGACCGTCTCCGGCCTCCTCGCATTCGTCATTTCCGGAAACGGGGGATACCCGGCGGCGGTTCGTCTCGTCTGGGGCGCCGGGGCTGGCGCAATCATCGGCGCGTGTGTTCACTGGCGGCCTCACCCGGCGGCGGCAACAGGATGGCTCACCGTAATCATCGCCGCTTTCTGGCTGGCCGGGGAGTTCCGGCCGGAGCTTTTCCTCGCCAAAGAGGTGCTGCTCGGCGCAACCGTACTGACGGGGATCATTTTTGCAGCCGAAACGGCCGCCCTTTTCCGTCAACGGACTGAATCCCCGGTGAAGTGATACGGCCCACTTCCAGAACCTGCCGGAAAGATCTGGCGGGCTGCCCTATTTTATTGGGATTCAGCAGCCTTTGAGGGGTGCAGTCCCCGCCGGAGCATGATAGACTTATCCCTCACACAAGAGCCGTCGAGTGGCCGGAAAACCGGCGGTGGAAAACCGGCAGAACCGGAGTCCAGGAACCGATATTTGACGATGAAAATCGCGTTTGTATACCCAGCCTATGAAAGCCTCGCGGTCGAGTATCTCTCGGCCGTGCTCAAGCGCGAGGGACACGAGACCCGGCTTTTCTATGACCCGCAACTGTTCGACGACGCCTTCGTGCGCATCCCGTTCCTTGCGCGCCGGTTCGCCCGGACCGCCCAGGTCGCCCGGTCCGTCGTGGACTGGAACCCGGATATCGTCGCCTTCTCGGTCGTGACCGATGAATACCCCTGGTTCCAGGAGGTGGGGCGGCGGATCCGCGAGCTTTCCAGCGTGCCGATCATCGCTGGCGGCATCCACGTCACCAGCGCGCCGGAAGAAACACTCGCCGCCAACTCCTTTTGCAACTTCGCCATGCGGGGCGAGGGCGAGGAGGCGATTGTCGAGCTGGTGGACGCCATCGGGCGCGGCAAGGTCCGGCCCGACATGCCCAACCTCGTCATCCGCGAGGGCGGCCGCATCCGGGTCAACGAACCCCGTCCGCTGATCCGCGACCTCGACACCATCCCCTGGGCAGACAAGACGATGTACGAGAATACGGGGCTCTATCCGTCCGACGTCTATACGATCATGACGAGCCGGGGTTGTCCGTACAAATGCTCGTTCTGCAACTCGAACCTCCTGCACCGCGTGTATGAAGGCGATGACAACTACCTGCGGGCCCGTTCGGTTGACGACGTGATCGCCGAGCTCAAATGGGCAAAGACGGTCTACCGGCCGGTGGTCGTCAACTTCTACGACGAGATATTCGCCGTCGGCATGAAGTGGTTCGAGGAGTTCGCCCCGCGCTACGAGAAGGAAATCGGCATCCCCTACATGTGCTGCGTCTATCCGTCCATGGTGAACGAAAAGCGCGCCGAACTGCTGGGCCGTTCCGGCTGCGTCAAGGTGGACATGGGTGTGCAGTCGGTCTCGACCCAGGCGGGCAAGAAAAAGGCGATCCTGAACCGCGGGGAAAGCAACGACCAGGTGCGGGACGCGTTTGCACGGCTCCGGGCCAACCGGGTGGCTGTGGCCGCGGAGAACATCGTTAACCTGCCCGGCGAAACCGAGGACGATCTCGTGGAGATGGCCCGGTTCTACAATGAGCACCGTCCCGATGTGATCAAGTTCTACTGGCTCCGCTACTACCCGAACACGGAGATCGTGGAGACGGCCCGGCAGATGGGCTACCTCAGCGACACCGACGTCAGATCGCTGGATGCGGGCGCGGGACTGGGGTCGGTCATGACCGGCGGGTACAACCCCTCGCCGATGTCGCGGCAGTTCTACAACCTGTTTGTTCTCATCAAGGTGCTGCCGAAGAAAACCCTGAACGCAATTCTCGACCGGCGGCTCTGGCGGTTCCTGCCGCCATTCGGTTTCATGGGTGTTTCCTATGCCATTTCGCGGATGCTGAACCGCAGCGGAGCGAATGAGGAAGCCATGGTTCGCCGTTACCTCAAGCACTACGCGCATCATCTGGGGCTGAAGCGTTTTTTCAGCCCGGCCGCTGCCACATACTCGGAACCCCCAAACCTGAACCGGAAACAGCGCCAGGCTGCCTGAGGTGACCCATGAAACTGTTCTTCATCAATCCGCCGTCAAATTTTAGCTATGTCGATGTGTCCGTATGGATGGAACCACTGGGGCTCGCTTATATCTCGGCCGTTTGCCGCGATGCAGGGCATGATGTCCGGATACGGGACATGTTCAATTCCAAAGTGGAGGATGCCCGACGGCTGTTCGCCGAGCTAGACGAGTTTCAGCCTGACGTGGTCGGGTTTACCGCCATGACGGAAAACTTCAAGAACGGCTTGGAGTTCGCTAGGGCGGTCAAAGCCCGATACGGATGCAAGGTGGTTTATGGCGGCTGGCACGTATCCGGCGACCCCTCCGCGATACTCGACCCGGCCGTGGATTGCGTGGTCATTGGCGAGGGCGAGGAAACGATCCTGGAAGTTCTGGACTGTTTTGAAGGCAAGATGCAGATCGAGGAAGTACAAGGGATCGCGTACAAGACCCGAGACGGTTACCAGGCAACTGAACGCCGCACCCGGATCAAACGCATTACGAGCATACCGTTTCCTATGCGGGAAGGCCTTCCGATCAACCAGTTCCAATTCCATGCAATGCTGACCCATCCAGTAAAAAAATCACGGTTTCTCTCCGTACAGGCCTCGCGGGGCTGCCCGTACAAATGTACCTTCTGCCAGACACCGGCGCTGTGGGGAAGCGCATGGACCAGCCGGACTCCGGAATCAGTAGTTGATGAGTTGGAGCATCTCGCAAATAATTATGGAGTAAATAATGTTTTCTTTCGTGATGAAGAGTTCACGGTCCGTCCGCGATGGGTCGTGGAAATCTGCAATGAAATAGTGCGTCGGGGCATGGAAAAGAGTTTGCGCTGGGGTTCCTTTGCGCGGGTAGATGACATGTCGAAGGAATTAGTGGACACGATGTACGCTGCCGGATCCCGTTATATGGTATTAGGGCTTGAAGCCACTGACACCGAGCGGGGAGCTAAAATGAAAAAGCACTATGATATTGAAGAGGCATCTGCGTCCCTCCGCATGATAGCCGACAAGGGTATCACCATATCGGGTGGCTGGATTATAGGATTTCCTTGGGATACCCCAGAATCACTCGAAAAATCATTCCAGTGGCTCTTGAAACAACCAATCGATATGCTTGGCGTGTTTTTTGTCACACCGTTTGCAGGAACGGAATTCCGGCGGCAGGTTGATGAACAAGGGCTGCTGCTGACAGACGATACGGACCATTTCAACATACGTGAAGCAACTGTAAAGACGCCCCATATTCCCACCAAGGAGCTTTACCGGCTTCGGCAGGAGTTCACTCGGCGCTATTACCTCCGGCCAGCCTATGTGGGCCATCTGCTCAAGAAAATGTATATTCGGCCAGAACTGATACGGATTATTCCTGAAGCAATCCTGTCTTTTGCATTCAAAGGCCGACTGCCAAATATGTTGTTGAAGCAGGATACCGAAGAAGGTGCTGTGAGTAACTATTTCGCTTACAAGCTGCCTGCCGAACTATACCGGCCTCTGCGTCTCCAAACACAGTTCGCCGCATAAGTTACAAAAGCCCGCACCTATGAACCATTTTAGTGCTGACTGAATGACGAAGATTATTGTCAGGGCTGCACTCCAACATAACATACAACGTCGTCCGGATAGTCTGAACACCCACTATTATTGTGCACTTCTGTTTTCTGCGGTAATCGCCGCCACTTTCCAGTATCCGCTGTTTAGTGACCCCTACCAGATCGAAGGCGATTCGCTGGTCATGGCCTATCTGGCACAGGGCGTTAATCCAGATATTTTCCCAGACGATTTGGCGGCAAATACGCTCATCGCGTACGCACCCCGCGGCGCGGTCTATCTGTATGGGATTCTGTTCCCATTCGTCCATCCCCTGACCCTGTCAAAACTGCTGCCGCTCCTCCTGATCCCGCTGGCAGGTGTGCTTCTTTTCCACTACACGTTCCGGGCCTGCCGGGACGTGAAGACCGCCTGGCTGGCCGTGGCAATTCTGCTGCTTCTCTGCCGCTGGCACTACTTCTACACCGGGTCCTGGCGGGTGTTCGCCCTGCCGCTCACGCTCCTGTACATCACGGCGCTCCAGCGGCGGGCCTGGGCTGCCGCCGGAGCGGTCATCTTCCTGACCATTTTTTCCTATGCGCTTCTCGCACCAGTGATGCTGCTGACCGGCCTTTCAGTGGCGATCTCGGATTTCATCACTGCACCCGGACGCGATACCGGAAAGGCCGTCCGGGGCGGCCTCGCCATCGCGGGTTCGTTTCTTCTGGCTTTTGCCATTGGTTACGTGTGGGCTCCGGAGCGGCAGGTTTATTCGACGCCATCCTATGACGAAATATTCCAGCGGCCGGAGTTCGGGCCGGGCGGACACGGCCATCCGGTCCAGGTGCTCATTGACCACACGCCCTCATACGTCTTTTCCTGGGATTTCATCGCCCAGCTCCTGTTCTACTCGCGGCGGCCCATCACGCCAGAGACGGCCCCTTACCTCACCCTCGCCCTCGTCCTCGCCGTGCTGTGCGGCCTCCATGCGCGTTCGCGCCACCGGACCGGGAGATACGGAGCCGCGAGGTGGACAAGAGCGGCCGGACTCCTGTCCGTGGCGGGGCTGCTGCTGGCTTTGGTCGCCGGCGGCAGGCTGGGCGCGATGGCCGGAACCGCCATGCTCGCGGCGCTCTGGCTTATCCTGCTCCGTCTCTCCGCCCCGCCTCCCGTAACCGACCGGATTGCCCTTATCCTGCTCCTCTCGGCGCTGTTCATGACGGCGTTTGTGTTTCTCACGCACCCGATCGTCGGCATCCGCTTCTATTATGCCCCCCACCAGTTCCGCTACTTCTTCCCGGTCAGCCTCTCGCTCATGTTCGCACACACGATCCGCCATTCCGTTTCGGCGGGTCTGATCCCGTTTCCGAAGACTTTGCCCGCTGCCGCGATCGGGGTCATCGCCCTGACAGCGGCCGCCGGTCCCCTGTGGGATCATACCAGGTGTGAGGATGTCTCCCTGTATGAAACTGCTGCCCAACTTCCGAACGACACGATGATCGTCACTCATCCTTACGCGGCCGATTGCGTTATGGGGTACGGCCTCCGGTCTGTGTACATTTCCTATACCAGTGCCTCGCCAATCAGCGCGGTCACGTGGCCAATCATGAAAGAACGGACCTTTGAGGCCCTTGCGTTCCTGTATTCGCGTGATGCAGCGGGGGCGGCATCGTTCTGCCGCCGGCATCCGGATTTTCATGCGGCCGTCCTGGACCGTTACTACACGGAGGACTACCTCTCGCAGCCGCTTCCCTACATCCGGCCGTTCGACCAGTTCTTCCAGGAACTGGAATCCGGTCCCTACTGGCTGGAGAACCTGCCGGAACCGTTCCGCCTGAAGTCATGGGATGGCGGGTACCTGACTTCCTGCGGGAAGGTGCTTCAGGCCGCCGGGACGCCGGAGTTGCCGTGACACCAGCCAGCCCCGTTTACCTGAGGCTGAAGTCCTTTTTCGAGGAGCGTGAAGTCTCCCGGCGGGCGGTCGCGCCGCTATCGGACAGGGCCGCGCTGCGCCTCCGGCTGACCGGTCATGGCGGTGAATACCTGTTTACCGCTCACCGCGGCCAGCCGCGGCTTGACCCGTACGCGGGAGAGCCGGTGGACCTCACCATTACCGTTCCGGATGCCGCCGCGGAACGGCTCGTGTCGCTGACGGACGAAACCCTTTCCGCCTATGCTCTCTGCATTCTGGAGATGGCCGCGAGCGACGACCCAGCGATCAAGGTCAGGGGCAATATCCACTCCGGGGTGTGGACCCTCTGGCGGCACGGCTATTTCGGGCTGCTGCGGCTCGGTGGACCGCCGATGATGGAGTTCCTGAAACGAAAGGGACTGGGATCGCTGACGGCAATCCGCCAGAAGATACGCTCCACGCGCAGGCCCCTGGAATAGGCTACCGGCCCCAGTCCATGCGCATTTCGATCCGGCTCACGCCGTCATCGCGGGTGGTTCCCGTGACCGTGAAGCTGTAGCGCCGGTCGTGGTAGTCGTATTTCACCACGTCATCGGCATCAAAAAGCGCGACGGTGACGAAATACCGGCCGGGAAGCAGCGGGCAGCCGGGTATCACCGCCTCCGCGACACCGGTTCCCGGGGGCATCTCGTCCCGTTCGATACCCAGTTTCACGCTCGATGTTCCGTAGCAGAGCACACCATCGTCGCGGTGAATCGCCACGCCCAGGTTCGGCCGCGCAACGGTGCGGGCGGCCCGGTATTGAACCCGGATGGAAATGGCCGAGCCCAGGGGCACAAGCCCCGGCTCGATCACGACCCGCTCGATCACGAAATCACGCCGGGCATCCGTGGCTGACTCTTGCTGATCTGCCGGAGGCTCCGGAAGCCGGCTCATTTCCCGCCGGTAGTCTTCCGTAACCTGCCAGGCCGGGCCAAGCGACCTCACCCGGCCGCCTTCCAGCCACACCACCCGGTCGCAGACCGCCCGCACCTGCCCGAGGGCATGGCTCGCCAGCACCACCGTGCATCCGGCCCGGCGAAGATCGCGGAATGTCTCAAGGCACCGCTGGTGAAACCTCTCGTCGCCCACGGCCAGCAGCTCATCGATCACCAGCAGGCTGGCCGGCCGGGTCACCGCCAGCGCAAACCCCAGCCGCATCCGCTCGCCCGTGGACCAGGTACCCAGCGGGCGGCGGGCAACCTCCGAGGGAAGCTCCGCAAACCCCAGTATCCGGTCCATATGGGCGTCAGCCCAGCGGACCGGGAGGCCGGTGAGGGCGCACTCGCGGCGGATATTCCGCACCGCGTCCAGCTGGGGCGAGAAACCTGCGCCAAGCTCGATCAGCGAACTGATCTGGCCGGGCAGCCGGATCTCCCCGCCGGTGGGAGCCGAGACGCCGGCAATGAGCCGGAGGAGTGTTGTCTTGCCCGAACCGTTCCGGCCAATCAGTCCGACCGCCTCACCGGCGGCAATATCCAGGCTGACGTCATCGAGAGCGGGCACCCCGCCCGTGACCGGCCAGCGGCCGGTCATGAGCGCCTGCATGTTATGCCCGAACCCCGACACCGCCGGGTAGTATTTGCTGAGAGACCGGATCGAAACGGTGGCGGGTTCCATACAGGATTCCAGTATAGCGTCCATCACCATCACCCGGCGTGTTTCGTCACACCCGGTCGGTAATGAGCGCCACCCTCCACCGGGTCAGCAGCAGGCCTGACAGCAACAGGACGGCAGCCGTTCCCAGAGCCACGGCAATATCGGTCAAAACCGGCATCGCCCCTTCGCCAACCAGCGCCTGCCAGATACGCGCCCAGGCGGCCGGGGGCCACCACTCCAGAAATACCCTCATCCTCACGGGAAGTACCTCCGGCCGGTAAACAACAGGCGCTGACCAGAAGACGACGGTCATGACTGGCTCAATCAACGGCTCCAGATCACGGATGACCGTCACCAGAAGGGCCGCCAGGAGCACGGCTCCCCAGATGGTCAGAAAAGCCACGAACACCGCCAGCGGAATGAGGAGATCACTGGCCGACAGCGGGCGGACCCCGGCGAGATAGACAAGCCAGACAGCGCCCGTGCCGGCCCCAAGCAGGATGGCGCCCTCGGCCGCGCTTATCGCCGCGAGCAGTTCCGGGTGCGACTGGTGGCTTCTGAGAAGCGACGACTGTGAGAGATACGTCCGGGCTCCGCTGCGGACTGCCTCGTCCGTGAAAATCCAGGGAATAAAGCCCGACAGCATCCAGACCACATAGCTGCTGCGACCGCCAAAAATCCCGCCGAATACGACGGTAAAGATTCCTGCCAGAAGCAGTGGACGGAGCACGGTCCAGATGAGACCGCCGGACATGGTGGCGTAGCGCTGCCGTATATTGGCCAGCGCAACCGAAAGAACCGCCACCACCCGGTCCATTCCGCTTGACACCGGGGCCTGCCCGTGTGGAAATGGTACGGACGTGCTTCCTGAATGGTTCATCGCGGTGGCCGGCTTCCTGATGCTGGTGACGTTACTGGCCGTGCTTTTGCTGGTCAAACGCAGCCAGTCCCATGCGCGCCTGCTGGAAACCATGGAGCGCCGTCTGGACGGCATTGAGGGCGGTATCCAGAACCTGGGACAGAAGTCAGACGCAAATTCGGTTTCACTGGATGCACTGTCGCCCACACTTCAGGCGTTTGAATACACACTTCGGGCAATCGAGGCGACCTTAACCGGTGATCTCAGAAATGATCTCAAGGACACGCTCCTGATTCTCCGGAACGACTTGTGGCTGAAGCTCGAACATGTCGAACGGGATATTATCTTGCGGAGTGTCGGCGAATACCTGGACCGCCGGTTCTCCCGCCTCGAAGCCGATCTCTACCTGCTCCACCTGCGGGACATGAACCGGTATCTGCTGGAAAAGGGCCGGATCACCGAGGCCGAGTTCCAGTCGACCCTGGACCGGCTGAACCGCCTGGGCCTCGATGACAGCCGCGCTGCCGTCCTCCCGCTTCAGAAACTGTCCGAAATGGTCCACGGGCCCAAGCCCGGCGGGTCCAAGTGACTTCGGCTACCAGGGCTCCCGCCCGCCGATAAAGTCGTATGGGTATCCCCAGTATGGCTTCGACGCCGCATCGAGCTGTTTCAGGTCGTCGGCATCCAGCTTGAGATCGAGTGCCTTCAGGTTTTCATCCAGCTGCGCCACCGTTCGCGCCCCGACAATAATGGAAGTCATTCCAGTCTGCTGGCGAAGCCACGCGAGCGAAACCGATGCCGGGGCGGCGTTGTGCCGTTTCGCCACGGCGTCCACCGCATCGAGCACCTTCCAGTTGGAATCCCGGTCGATCTGTTTCCACGAATCGCGCCACTCGGCGAGCCGTGTTCCTTTCGGGGGTTCCATTCCCTTCCGGTATTTTCCGGAGAGAAACCCCCGTCCGAGCGGTGACCAGACCATCATGCCAAGGCCAAACTGGCGGCATGCAGGAACAATCTCGCGTTCGGCGTCACGAACGATCAGGGACCACTGGAACTGGACCGATACATATCCCTGCACGCCCATGCGGGCTGCTGCCCCAACGGCCTCCCCCAGGCGGTAGCCCGTATAGTTGGAACATCCCGCATAGCGGACCTTGCCGCTGGTAACGAGATCGTCGAGCGCACGCAGGGTCTCTTCGATCGGGGCGCGCCGGTCCTGCATGTGAACCTGGTAAAGATCGATATAGTCCGTTTTCAGACGCCGGAGGGACTGCTCGCAGTTCCAGATGACCGACTTGCGCGACAGTCCGTAGCTGTTCGGGTCCGGGCGGCCCGCACCCATCATCATGGGAAAACGGCACTTGGTGGCGATAATCGCCTGCTCGCGCCGCCCTTCAAGCCATTTTCCGAGCAGTTCCTCGGACCGGCCCTCGGAATAGACATTGGCCGTGTCGATGAAATTCACGCCACGGTCCAGACACCGGTCCAGCACGGCACGGGCCTCCTCGTCGGGAGAGGTTACCCCCCGCATGAACGACTGCGATTCGCCGAACGTCATCGCTCCAAGGCACAGTTCCGGCACGCGCAGCCCCGAATGGCCCAGATTGCGGATTTCCATGTCATCCCCTCCAGCAAGGTTTCCCTGTCCGAGTATCTGATTTGCCCGGTCAGGTCTAACGGACAGGGGGCCGGTTTTCAGGGTATCGCCATCGAAAGGTTCATCCTGGCGGCATTTTCCTGCTTGCCGGGATCACTGAACTTCGTTCCGGACAGTTGTGAACTAATGAACCGGGCACCCTCGATATTTGCACCCCGAAAATCGGCCCACCTGAGATCAGCGTTCATGAATACGGCATCCCGGAGGTCAGCCCCGCGGAAATCAGCATGTGCCAGGTTCGTGCCGGCAAACGAAGCCCGCCGCAGCTTGCTGAACTGAAATACCGACCGGGTCAGGTTGGCCGCGTCGAAATTCGCCCGTTCCAATACAGCATGGTTGAAGTTCGCAAACCGGTGATCGGCGTCACGGAAACTCCCCTCCCGGACATCCGCTCCCACAAAACGTCCGCGGACAATCCGGGCCTTGTCAAAAACCGGACTGAGCAGTTTTCCATTTTCGAAACTGGCATTCACCAGCGTAGCCCCCTGGAACTGCGGGGCCACAAGCCGTTTGTCCGCCATATCGCCCGCCTGAATGACCTTGGCAGAAAGGTCCACCGCAAAATCTTTTGTCTCATCTTTGGCTGCTGATGGCGGATGCCAGTTACCGTCATAGAGAGCTGGCGGCGGTGTTTTTCCGAATACCGATCGCCGCTGGGCGCACCCGACAGGCAGCGACAAAATAAAACCCAGCATGAACGGTAAGAAAATCCTCATGCCGGCATGCACGCAAAAACCATGCCCAGAGGACCACCTGAGCCGATTCCTGGAGCCCAGCTAACTGGTTGGAATTACTCGTCTATTCCAGGACTCTTACTGCCCCACAATTCAGGTATCCGCTCGAAATGGACCCGCCAGTTCTGGAGCGTACCGAAGTGTGACGACCGGCGTCTTTTTCTTCGCAAAAGTCTCCGCCAATGTACGCCGGAGGTACGGAGCGGTACGTTTCAAGGCACTCTCGACTTCCGCCCGCGCATGGCGCGGCTTTGACACCGGGACGCAGACTGCCCGGATACGGGAGCCATCCGCCGAAACCTCAATGCTGAACAGGGTAAGCCCCTCCAGCTTGGGATCGGAAAAGTGCCGGATCAGCTGGGCGATTTCGCGCTCATAGGCACTATGAAGCCGTCCGTCACGGACCTGCCGAACGCGGCCCTCGCCTTCCTCATCAATCGGCATGACTACCGCCGGGTGCTGGAAGCACCACCCCAACGGGCTTCCACGTAGTCGTTCACGATCTGGATAAAATCCTGGGCGATGGTCTTTCCCTTGAGCGTCGTCATCTGTTCGCCATCCTTATAGACAGGCGCTTTGGGGTCCTCGCCCGTGCCGGGAAGCGAGATGCCAAGGTCGGCACTCTTCGATTCGCCTGGTCCGTTCACGATACAGCCCATGACGGCCACTTTCAGTTCCTCAACACCCTTGTACTGCTGCTGCCAGATGGGCATCTGGGCACGAAGGTACCCCTGGATGTCATTCGCCAGCTCCTGGAAGAACGTCGATGTGGTCCGGCCGCAGCCGGGGCAGGCTGTCACCTGGGGCATGAAGCTGCGAATCTCCAGTGACTGGAGTATCTGCTGGCAGATATAGACTTCCTCGCGCCGGTCGCCACCCGGCTGCGGCGTAAGCGAGACGCGAATCGTGTCCCCAATTCCCTGGGAAAGCAGGATTGCCAGCGCGGCGGATGAACTCACCGTGCCCTTCATGCCCATGCCGGCTTCGGTCAGTCCGAGATGCAGGGCGTAGTCGGACCGCTTCGACAGTTCCACATAAACCCTGATCAGTTCAGGAATATTCGAAATCTTTCCCGACAAGATGATGCGGTCGTGCGGCAGGCCGATCTGCTCGGCAAGCCTCGCTGAATCAATGGCGCTCTGGACCATCGCCTCAATGAGAATGTCCCCCGCCGACCGGGGCTCCGGCGAGGCGGTGTTCTCGTCCATGAGCCTTGTAAGCAGGTTCTGGTCCAGCGAGCCGCCGTTGACGCCAATGCGTACGGGTTTTCCAAACTCGATGGCTGTCTCGATCATGGCACGAAAATTGGCGTTTTCGCGCTTGCCCATCCCGGCGTTGCCAGGATTGATCCGGTACTTGTCCAGAAGCCGCGCACATTCCCGGTACTTGGTCAGCAGAATATGCCCGTTGTAGTGAAAATCGCCGACAACCGGAACATTGCACCCCAGATCACGCAGGCGCTTGATGATCTCCGGCACGGCTTCGGCCGCCTCCGGGTTGTTGACCGTGATCCGGACGATTTCCGATCCGGCATCGGCCAGCAGCTTGACCTGCTCCACCGTGGCCCTGACGTCGGCGGTATCGGTGTTGGTCATCGACTGGACGACGACCGGATGGCCGCCACCTGCAGTGACATTGCCGATCCGTACGGCAGTGGTTGGCTTGCGGGGAAATGCACTCATCTGATGACTGTCCCTGGGCGTTCAGCCCGGCGTGAACATAGGGCCGCATGGGCCACGGGTGCAAGAGCTTGTCCCGCCGGATGTTCGGCCCATTCTGATGCGAAAATCAGTCTTCCAGACGGAACCGGCCCACGTCGCTGTCCAGACGTGATGCCAGGGTTTCCAGTTCCCGTGCCACCCGCACGAGTTCATCCGTCTGCTCGCGGGACCGGCTCGCTGTTTCCCTTACCGTGGCGGCCGACCGGCGTATGTCACCGCTGGCGCCGATCTCCTCATTCAGGGTCCGAAGCACCGACTGCAGCGTGTGATTCACGGTCTCGACACCCTCGGTAACCTGGGCTGAGGCCCGCACCTGTTCATGGCTTGCGCGGTTCACCCGGGCCACCTGCTGCTGCACCTGCTCGATGCGGGTTGCGATCTGGGTACCGGTGTAACGCTGGGTTTCACCCAGACGACTGAATTCCCGGACCAGTTCGCCAAGCTGGTTCACCACCTGGGTGATCGACCGTGCCGACTGGCTCTGGTCGTCCACCGCACGCCGGGTACGTTCGACCACCGACAGCGACTCTTCCGCCTTCTGCGTGATCTCGTCCAGCACGCGGGAGGTACTCTCAGCCATGGCAACGTTCTGTCCCGCACGGACCATCACTTCCTCGATGGAATTGGCCGCCCGCTCGGTCTCCACCTGGATCGTTTCTATCAGTTCGGCGATCTCCCGTGCCTTGCCGGTGGTGCCATAGGCGAGCTGCCGTATTTCCTCGGCAACCACCTGAAAAGAGGCACCGTGTTCGCCGGCCTGTGCCGCCAGAATGGAGGCATTCAGCGACAGCAGCGTCGTCCGGCTGGCCACGCTCCGTATGGTCTCGATGATCTCGTTGATGGCCCGGTTGCGGCTCCGGAGAGAAACGACAATACCGGCCGTTTCATCGACAAGCTGGCGGCTTTCGGTAATGGCACGAACCGTCTGTGCGAGTGCGTCCCGTCCGGACTGGGTATTGGCAAGCACGTCGCTGGAAAGCTGCTCGCTCATCACCGCATCGGTCCGCAAGGCGTTCACACGGTCTTCAATAAGCTGAACGGCCGAAACGGTCTGCGCCGTGAAACTCTCCAGATCCGACAGCCGGGATGCCAGCCGCTCGGTTGAAGCAAGCATTTCGCCCGATGCCTTCCGGATATCACCGGTTTCCGCAGCCAGCTCTCCGGTGGAAGTATTTACCTGCTGGGCAGTGGCGTGCAGCTCAATGGCAGCCGATGAGCTGCCCTCCACGGCTTCTTCCAGACGGTCGATCTCCTGCTTGCCGGACTCCAGCCGTGCCGCAAGCTGGTCCACCGAGCGGGCTGTATTGTCAGCCAGATCATACTGGCCGCGGCTTGCCTCCGAGAGCGTGACGCTCCGGGTAGCCACCGCCCGGGCGGCCTCGCCCAGCGCCGTGCTCGCTTCCCGTATATCCGTGACGATGTCAGCCAGATTGGAGACCGTCTGCGCGGTTTGCTCGGCCAGTTCGCCCAGTTCGTCTCCTGTCACAAACGGCCGATGCCGGATGAGACGCCCCTGTCCGACGCGCCGGGTGTATTTCAGCAGGCTGCGCAGCGGGACAATGAGATCCCGGCTGAGGAATACCGACACGAGCAGGCACAAAACTGCAATCAACGCATAAATGACGATCAGGCTGCGAAAAAGGTCCGTCGAACTATGGGTGTGCAATTCGGCCAGCGCCAGAAGATAGCGGTGCTGAAGGCCGAATTCGTCAAAAATGCTTTCCGGAAGTGAATGGAAGGTAACTCCATGCCGGTAGTCTTCCTCATACTGCTCCTGGGCGCGCTGCATGATCTCCACGGTGGCACTGTCTTCGGCAACGCCAGGAACATTCACCAGGAAAATCCCGTCGGTCAGGTCATATAAAACCGGCCCCGCACGGCTTCCCGTATGAAACCGGCCGAGTGGTCCGGTCCATCGTTCCCGCTCAGACGGAGAAAAATCCGACGGCTGTGCCCTCTGCACCCAGTCGGCAAAAAGCGGAAGGAGGCTGTCGAGCCGCTCCACCCGGTCCTGCACACGGAACCGCTCTACCACCACGAACGAGACGAGAAATCCGACCCCGAGCGTGAAGAGAAGCAGCCCGAACAGTCCGCTCCTGAGCTTTCGGCCTATGGAGTTCCGCCGCTTCACGTTGGACACGTTGATGGCGGGGTTAAGCACACGTATCTCGTTTTCGAGCGGACGGAGCAGATCACGCTGGGCGTAAATCTGGGGCAGGTTGATTGACATCGCCGTGCAGGTGGAGAGCGTCGGGATCACCCAGTAAAAGGAGCTGGAAAGGTCACGGAAGAACCAGATCGCAACAATTCCACCAGCAACCCACAGGAACACGCTGACCAGCGTCCCCAGGTACGGAATATCATGAACCTGCCGGAACAGCCGAACGAGATCGTCCGGACGGGATTTCCATTCCTCGGGCGGCAGCGAGCGGAACTCTCGGACGCTTTTGAACAAGTACCAGAACCAGCCGGTCCAGATGGTCGCCAGCACCAGCGTGAACCACCCAAGTTGGCTTACACGATCCCAGCCAATCAGCCCTTCCAGGTAACGCTGGGTGGCGGGCTCGAACAGCCCGCCGGTGAACAGGATGCCTGCCACGCCAATGGCAATGGTCAGCGTGGCAAAGCAGGCGGCAATCAGCAGCGCTTCGGCAAACAGCCGGGTTGCCGACTTCGGCAGCTCCTCCAGCGACAGGCTTTCAATTTCCTCATCCATCCCGACACCCGCGCCAGCCGCCGGCGCGGCCACAAATTACCCCCGGATCAGCGCCAACAGCTCCCGGGTCTTTTCTTCCAGCCGGTCTGGGGCCTTGGCCTCTACATTCAGCCGGAGCAACGATTCAGTGTTCGATGCCCGAAGGTTGAACCACCAGTCGTCAAACTCCACTGTCAGGCCATCTACCTCGGTTACCTTGCCAGCCTTGCCGTAACGTTCCTTTATGCTGGCGATAATAGCTGCTTTATCGGCCACTTCCGAATTGATCTCCCCCGAAGCATGGTACCGGCGATAACGGCCCACGATCCGGCTCATGGGTTCTGCGGAAAAAGCCAGCTGGTTCAGCATGAGGACAAGGGCCAGATCGGTATTTTCGGCATAGAAGTTGTCACGGAAGTAGTAGTGGCCCGACAGTTCGCCGGCGCACAGGGCATCCCGTTCACGCATGGCCGTCTTGATAAAGGCATGTCCTACCCGGCAGACGTCCGAGCGCGCCCCCGCCTTTTCCAGCTCCTCACGGACTACCCAGGAAGAACGGACATCGTAAAGCACCAGTTCGCCCTTCCGGCCGCCGATCATGTCCAGTGCAATGAGCAACGTCGTCAGGTCACCCGTTACCGTCCGTCCCGTTTCGTCCAGAAACACCAGCCGGTCGGCGTCACCGTCATATACGGCCCCCATGTCGGCACCGAGTTCAATCAGCTTGCGGCGGCACTGTTCAAGGTTTTCCTCTTTCAGCGGATCGGGCTCATGGTTCGGAAATGTTCCATCCGGATCGCCATTGATGACCACGATGTCGTGCGGGAGATCTTTCAGGGACGCAGGCGTGATGGTGGTGGCAGCGCCATTCGACATGTCCACGACCACCTTCAGGCGCCGGCCGCCGGTCCGGACGCGGCCCCGGATCTTGCCATAATATTCGTCGAGGCTGCTGAAAGGGATCAGCCTGCCAGTTTTGGCTGCTGCGGCTGGCGCCCCGGCGGCGGTAGCCATCTCGCCGATGGTCCTTATTTCCCTGTCATAAACCGGCACTGCATTCGCGCGGCATATCTTGAACCCGTTGTAGCGCGGCGGATTGTGGCTGGCGGTAATCATCACACCCGCCGGAAAGCCATGCTGACCCACCGTAAAATTGAGGAGCGGCGTCGTCGCCCGGCCGATGTCATATACGTCGGCGCCGCGAAGGCGGGCTCCACCGGCAAAGGCGTTGAAAATCGTTTCGCCTGTAGTCCGCACATCCCGGCCCACAACAATCCGGTCCACCTTCAGGTAATCTACGATTGCTGACCCGATACGGCCTGCCAGTTCCTCGTTCAGTTCGTCAGGAACGACACCCCGGATGTCGTACGCCTTGAAAATGCTCATCGCCTTTCGATCCTTTCCGCCTCCGGTTTCACCGGGAAAGTAAACATGTCCGTCCGGAACCGGATGCTCGGCCTCGAACTTCCGGGCGGCCGGTTCCACCAGAACCCGCTCGCCCAGCAGACCGGTTGCACGAAGCAGGTACCGGAGTCCGAAAAAGCCCCCTGCGGCGGCCAGCACATACAGGACGGTTTGCTGCGCCTCGCGGGCCAGATGAAACGCCCGGTCGATATCCTCGCCAAAGTAGTAACCGGCGTACACCAGCAGCGGAACGCTGATCAGCGCGCCCATGCCATCATAGAGGATGAATTTCCGGTAGGGCACCCTGAGAATACCCGCCGTGAGAAACATCGGCGCCCGCACGCCGGCCATGAACCGGCCCACGAAGATGAACCGGGTACCGTACTTCTCGAAATAATACTCCGCGGCTTCCACCCGTTCACGGGTGGCGATCTTCCGGATCAGCGGAAACTCGATGATATGCGGGCCGAACCGGCGACCCAGAGTGAAGATGATCGAATCCCCCGCAATCACACCAGCGAAGGTCGCCACAATCCCCAGCGCCAGCCCCTGAGGCAGATGTGCCGGGAAAATCGCGGGGCGCATGTCCAGCTTGCCCAGATAAGCCAGATAGCCCGTCGTTACGAGAATGATATCCTCGGGCATTGGAAGTCCCAAGCCGCAGGCCAGCAGCACACCCACGATCATCCCGATGAGCACACCAGGCGGCTGTTCCTGGAGAATCTGGAAGAACCGGTCGAACAAACTGGATGGCTCCTGTCCGGGTTCCGGCGTGACCCGGACCTTCCGGAGGGGCCTATAGCTCCGGCCAGTGCCCGGCGCCATGACTTGGCTGAATTCGCGCTTGATTTTGCGGCTGGGGGGGCCTAACAACCGGCCACCGGGCCTTAGAAGGAAAACGGGCCCGGGCTTCCACGGATACCATCAGGGAGCACGGGAACCATGAACCGCGTTAAAATTCTTGATCTTTCCATGATCGTGCTGAATCTGGCCCTGCTTGTCGGTCTTGTTGCCGGCTGCGTGCTCAGCCCCAGTTTCCTGTCGATTGTGAAGAAGGGGGACAACATTCCGATCGTCGGCATGATCTTCCTTGTGAATGGGACAATCTGGATCGCCTACCGGCAGGCATTCCGCAATGATGAACTGATCCGCCAGGGCCGCCGGGCCGAGATGTACAAGGAAATGTGCGAATAGCGCCGCCACCCTGCCTCGAAGCCGGCAAAGCCCGCCATGAGCGGGCTTTTTCGTATCATCCGGCCGGGCTTCGTGCAGAAAAGCGCGCTAAGGTGGGCCGAGGATGAGCGTCATCTACATCGCAGTCGCCGGGCTTCTGCTCGGGTTCATCCTGATGGCTGTCGTGGGGCGGCATCCGGTTCCGATTCTCCGCGAGGACGGCGGCACAGAAGGCGGTGGACTCGAACTGCCGCCGGACAAGGCCGGTTTCCGGCGGTTTACCTCGCTTGAGGCATTCGCAGAGGCAATGCATGCACTGGTGGCGGCGCAGGGCATGGAAGTGGCCGCGCTTCAGCGGTCTGGTGAAGACGAGTTCGAGATTCATGCCCGGCTTCCGGGGGAACTCGTATCAGGCCTTGTCATTTTCCACTGCCGGATGAGCGACGAACCGGTCACCGCCGAACGTGTGGAAGAGCTCAAAAGCTCGGTCCGTGGAGAACGGGGTCTCAAGGGGGTTTTCGTCACCACCGACTACTTCACTGCCGACGTGCACAAGATCGTCGAAGGCTCGCCCATCGAATTCGTCAATGTCGAACGGCTATCGGCCTTGCTGGACGAATACGGAATCCCCGGCGGATAAGCCTATTCGGCAGCGGTTTTCCGTCCAAAGACCAGCAGCGCATAATATGGATCGCCCAACGCACCTGTTGCGGGCGTGGCTGATCGCCGGGTGTCATCCAGCCCAAACCTGGCAACAGCCTCATAGTCACGGGCGATCACCTTCTGCAGGTCCGCCCCATAGCCTTGGCCAAAGGCGCCAAGCCCGCCTTCGCGGTAAACCCGGTTGCTTACGACCACGAACTCCGGCCGGGCTTCCTCAAGCCGCCGGACGAGATCTTCCATTGGGTCGCCACGAACCACATGGGCGATGAAGTTATGGTCCGGTAATGCGGGACGGGTCCGGGTAGCGAAGTAGAGCACCGGCTCCTGGGGAAATACTGCCAGCGGGTCGCCGGGCTTCGTGCGGGCAGCGAGGAACTCTATCGCCTCGCCGAATATCCGCGCCCGCACACCATCTGTGGCAAACGGGAGCAGGGAAACTGCCGGGGCATATCCCTTCAGCCGGAACCGCTGGAAATTGGCAAGAATGCCAGGTACCCCGAATACCAGCAGCCCGAGCGCCACAAGTCCGGCGGACTGGCGTCTGCGGGCGCTGACAATCCACCGGAGCCATTCGCCCGACAACGATACGGCGACGACGACGGCAGGGAGCAGATAGAACGAGCCAAAAAGTCCCGGGGACAGTGACGCCGGCGTCCGGACAAGCAGCCCCGCGCTGGCGACAACAAGCAGTAACCGGGTCCGCCGCTCCGGACCCGGCACCCCTCCGATGGCAAGCCCCGCAACCACCAGCAGCAACAGGGGAATAACCCCGGTCAGAATCGTATAGTCCGCGAGCAGCCGGAGCTGCGGGACAAGTCCGTCCAGCGACCGGGCCGGATATCCGGCCACAAATCTCACGGCCGGCGGGATCAGCAGCGTCGCCGACAGGAACATCGCCACACGCAAGTTTCGCCGCGCCAGGAAAAGAATCAACGCCGCTGGCACAAGCAGCAATGCAAACGAATAGAGTGACAACCCCAGGATATTCCCCAGTGCTTTCCATGAAGTGACTGCACCCGCCGTCCGGGCCAGAGCCGCCCCGGCGGGACTTGTCAGGAACGGCCGGGGATCGACGTTCTGAAGATACGTTTCAACCGTACCGCCGAGTCCCGGCACCAGCAGAAAGCCGGCACCGGCCGCCAAAGCCATTCCTGCCAGTGCCGGCAGGTGATAACCGCTCCGCCGGCCACTTTCGGACCGCGAAATCCCCTCGACAATGAAATCGGCGGCCAGTACCCCTGCAGCCGCCAGGCCGAACTCGAACTTCGTGTGGAGCAGCAAACCGGCGACAAGGCCCGCCACAAGACCGTCCGCGGCCGGAGTTACTCCCTGACGGGCATCCAGCCAGCGGTCCAGAAACGCCAGATACAGAACCGCAGCCAGCAGGGCCGAAAATGAATACGGCATCAGGCGGCTGAACAGTTCACTGTGAAAGGTAAAAACACCGGCCACTGCGAGCAGGAGCAGGATGCGGCCTGCCGGAGCCACGAACCGCCGGGCAATCCGGTCCACAAGATGCAGTTCCGCCGCCGCCAGCAACACGCACAGTGCGAGGTATGCCGTTACGTCCAGCCCGAGCAGCGCCATCGAACCCCGCAAGAACGTGGGCCCCACCGGGCCGTACAGATAAGCAATGCCAGTATAAAGCGGCTCGCCGGCCGCAAGCCGCATAACGGTCACGAGGTCGTGGAACGAATCGATCACGATGTCGCCCGCCCGGCCCCAGCCGAAGTGGAGCATCAGGGCGAAGCCAGCGGCCCAAATGGCTGTCACCGTGACGGATGTCTGCCCGGCGGCAGGACCGGCTGGCCGGAGCGCCGAATCTGGAGTGCGATCTTCGGTCATTTGGTACCCGTTCCAATAGTTGCTCCCAGCGGGGGGTGTCGGCAACGATGGACGGGTGAATTGCATACGAATTACGGGGCTCATTGCCGTCTTTGTGCTTTCGGCCTGTGCGTACCGTCCATTTGCTCCGCCAGATGCCGGGGCGGATGCCGCCACGAGTCCGGACAGGACCTTCCGTGCTGTTCTACTGGACCGGAGGCAATGGGATTCGGGCGGCCGCAAGGATCTGGTTGCGATCCACTTGACTGCCGAAAACCACGGCGACGTCCCGGTGGATCTGGAACCCTGGGACTGCCGCCTCTCTTCAACCCGCATGGATGTGCACCCATTAAGCCCGTTGCGGGCAGCCGTATCCACATCGGCCCGGCCGGACAGCCGGCCCGGCCAGGACAGCTTCGGCATCGTCTGGCTGGCACTGCGTATTGCTATGCTTCCATTCGACTACGGAGCCCGGAAAATGCAGGCGAGTGCCAACGCCGACCGGCTTGATGATTTCCAGCAGAAGATGCTCGCTCCTGTCCGGCTGGTACCGGGCTCAAAGACCGAAGGAGTGCTTGTCTACGAGGAGAAAATGAGCAGCCGTATGGAGCTCTCCTGCATTTTGTGGAACGAGGACGGAACGCAGGGCACCGACACCCAGATCATCCTCCGGAGCAGCGAACCATGACACCGGCTGTCCGTACCGGGCTTTCAGCATTACTGGCCGTGATCGTGCAGGGTTGCGGTCCGGCTGGTTTCGTGGAGGGCTATGCTGCCCACAAGCCTCCAGACCTTCCGGTGGCCGATATCGATCGTTGCGGGCTTTCCCGCCCCTCACTCCGGGCACCAGCGGAACTCATGCTGCACGTAGAAACCTCGCCCTACACCTCGTCACGGCTCGCCATCGCCCGTGCCGGTGGCGTCAGGGAGGTGGATGTTCCGACTGCGGCCGTGGCGGCACTGGATGCCGAGGCCGCCGCGCTGGCAAACCAGACCATACCGCCACTCACCGACCTCTTCGATGCGGTGGTCCCTGTGCCCGCACTGTACGAGCCAGGACCGGGACAGCTTTTGGGCAAGCTGCGGTTCGAGGCAGCCCCGTTCGGACAAGGCCAGATACCCGTAGTGCCCACAGCCGGATCCTATCTGGAACTGCATTACGAACTGGTGCAGATCACGGCAAAACTGAGATTACAGCGTGATGGCAAGATGGTGGAAGAACTGTCGGCTGCCGGTATTGCCTACCAGCCCCGCAAGGGAGGCCTTGAAGCAGCCATCCGGGAAAGCGGGTTCCTCAACTCGGCCGCCCTCTGCCATGCCATGCGCCAGATCGGCGTCCGGCTCCGCCGGTCGGAAGGATTCCGCAAGCTCCTGAATCCGCCACCGGCAATAATATCCGCCCCACTGCAGAAATGATCTCCAAACACCCACATGCCGAACAGGCCGCCCGGCTGCGCGGTCTCCTGAACGAGGCCAACTACCGCTATTACGTTCTCGATGATCCTTCGATGCCGGATTCCGAATACGACCGGCTGCTGCGGGAACTTCAGCAACTGGAACAGGAGCATCCGGAGCTTCTGTCTCCGGATTCACCGACCCAGCGCATCGGTCACGCACCTGTATCGGAACTGGCGAAGGTAACACGCAAGAACCCGATGCTTTCGCTCGAAAACGCCATGAATGGGGAGGAGTTTCGTGCCTTTCATGCCCGCACGGTCAAGACCCTCGAAGGCCTTGGCGCCCTGAAGGGCGAAATCAGCTACTTCTGCGAGCCCAAATTCGATGGACTGGCCGTGGAACTGGTCTATGAAAACGGCCTGCTGGTGATGGGTTCAACACGGGGCGATGGTGTCACCGGCGAGGACGTAACAGTAAACCTCCGCACGATCCGCTCCATTCCCCTCCGGCTGCGCGGAGCACACCCCCCCGAACGGATCGAGGTCAGGGGCGAAGTCCTGATGACCAAGAAAGCCTTCCGCCAACTGAACGAGGCCCAGGACGAGGCGGGAGAAAAACCGTTCGCCAATCCCCGGAACGCCGCAGCCGGTTCTCTACGGCAACTGGACCCCGGCATCACGGCCCGCAGGTCGCTCGACATGTACAGCTACCAGCTTGGCGAAGTGACAGGGGGGCCCCGGTTCAAGACCCACATGGAAACGCTGGAATGGCTCAAGGAACTGGGATTTCAGGTAAGCCGCGAAACCGGGAAGGCAGAAGGCGCGGAAGGGGTCCTTCACTACTACGCCCGGATGGCCGAAACGCGGGATTCCCTTGATTTCGAGATCGACGGCACGGTTGTGAAGGTGAATGACCTCGAACTCCAGCGGCTGCTAGGTTCCAAATCCCGCGATCCGCGGTGGGCAATCGCGTTCAAGTTCCCGCCACGGCAGGCGGTGACGCGCCTCCTGGATATCGATATCCAGGTGGGCCGCCAGGGGGCCCTGACACCGGTGGCAAAGCTGGAGCCGGTACAGGTCGCCGGCGTGCTGGTGCGGAATGCGACGCTCCACAATGAGGACGAGATCGCCCGCAAGGACGTCCGCATCGGCGACACGGTGATCGTCCAGCGGGCCGGAGACGTCATTCCCGAAGTGGTCGGCCCGGTCATGGAAAAGCGGCCGCCGAACGCCCGCAAGTTTGTCTTCCCCCACAAATGCCCCTCCTGCGGCGAGCCTGTTTCACGGCCTGAGGGTGAAGTCGCCTGGCGATGCGTGAACCTCCAGTGCCCAGCCCAGTTTCAGGGGCGGCTTGAACATTTCGTCTCCCGCAAGGCGATGGATATCGACGGCCTTGGAGGCAAGATCATCAGCAAGCTGACTGACATGGGGAAAATCCGCACGCTTGCCGACGTTTTTGCGCTTCAAAAGGAAGACATCGCCTCGCTCTACAAGAAGGGCGACACGGCTGCCCAAAAACTGATTGACTCCATTCACGGTTCCCGCAAGCCGCCGCTTGGCCGGTTCATCAACGCTCTCGGCATCCGGCATGTGGGCGAGGCCACTGCCGATCTCCTGGCCCGCGAGTTCAAGACGGTCGAACGGCTGATGGATGCTTCCGAAGCGGAACTGCTTCAGGTTCCGGACGTAGGTCCAGAGGTGGCCCGTGCCATACACGGGTTTTTCACCAATCCCGCCAACCGGCGGACAGTGCACGACCTGCTGGAACTGGGGGTGGAGCCGGAACCGCCAGCGGCCACCGGCGATTCACTGAAGGGAAAGACCTTCGTCCTGACCGGCACGCTTTCCCGGTGGACCCGGGATGGCGCCGCACAGGCCATTGTCTCGCTGGGTGGCAAGGTTTCGGGGTCCGTTTCGAAAAAGACGAACTACGTCGTCGCCGGAGCCGAAGCAGGGTCGAAACTTGCCAAGGCGCAGGAACTGGGTATCCCGGTACTGGACGAGCCCGCCTTTGAAAATCTGATCGGCCATACGGGCGAGGGACGCTAGCAGCCCCATGAAACGGTACCGGTTTACCGTCACGGGCCGGGTACAGGGCGTCGCTTTCCGGTATACGGCCCGGGATGAAGCAACCGTACTGGGGCTAAGTGGCTGGGTCCGGAACCGGCCCGATGGTTCCGTCGAGGGCGAGTTCCAGGGTCACGACGCGGCCTGCGCAAAAATGCTCCTTTGGCTGGAAAAGGGACCACCAGCAGCCCGCGTCGAACGTCTTGCCACTTCAGAGATACCACCCCTCGACCAGGACGCCGGTTTCAGTATCCGGCCAACGGGGTGAGCCCGAACTTTCAGCCCCGCCTGTCGCCGCAAGGTGACAGGCCGGGGACAACCCTTCAGAAATCCCGTTGCTAGGACACCTTAGCAGGGGTTTTACTGCACCGGCCCGCGGCACAGATCTTGTATGCTCCCTGCGAAATGTTTGAAAACTCCGTCATCCTCAACAAAGCCCGCAAGGCGCCGCTGTCGGCGAAGCTCTATATCGCCCTCCTGATCGGCGTCATCGTTTATATCGTCCTGTTCGGGTGCGCTTCCCCTAACGAAGCCGCCATTGGTACCGGCTCTATTGCCGGCACGGTTTCATGGCTGGACTCCGCTCCGGCCAACCCCGCCGGTTTAATGTAGCGACGTTCCTTTTCTTTTCTCTCGGGACGCGGGCCGCCTAAAAACGGCCCGCGTGTTTTTTCAGGTGCGGATGCGGCCATTCAGGTATCCCCGCTTCACGGAGATTGTTCCGCATGGTACAGTTTCCCGCCATGGGCATCGAAATCACCTATGTCCCCGGCGAGGGTTTGGGCCCGGAACTTCTCTTTCATGCCCGCCGGGTCATTGATGCGCTCCTGCCCGGCACCAGATGGGACGAGCAGGAAATGGGCCGGACGGCATTTGAACGGACCGGAGAAGCTGTACCCAGGACACTGGTTGAATCGATCCGCCGCACCCGGGTTGCCATCAAGGGGCCGGTAGAATCGGCCATGGGCGTCAAATACTCCTCTCCGAACGTCCAGCTCCGGAAAACGCTCAATCTCTATGCCAACGTCCGGCCTCTCAAAAGCCTGCCTCATGTCCGCGAGGCGTTTCGCGGGATTGACGCAGTCATTATCCGCGAAAACACGGAAGACATATACGCAGGCATCGAGCACAAGGTGGCACAGGGAGTGGTCCTCACCATCAAGCTGGCGACCAGGATAGCCTGCGAGCGGATCAGCCATTTCGCATTCGAATACGCCAAACGATACGGCCGCCGTTCCATCACCTGCGTCCACAAGGCAAACATCATGAAGAAGTCGGACGGCCTGTTCCTTGAAACCGCCCGGCGGGTGGCGGGCGAATCCCCATTCATCGGGTTCAGCGACTTCATCGTGGACAACGCCTCGCTCCAGATGGTCCAGCGGCCGCAGAAATACGACCTGATCCTGACGACCAACCTTTATGGCGATCTCCTCTCCGACCTCGGCGCAGGCCTGGTGGGTGGTCCGGGCACGGTGGCGAGCGCGAGCTATGGAGATGGGGGCATGGCGGTTTTCGAGCTGTTTCACGGCGCCCGCCCCCACCGGGATGGCCGCGACTGGGCCAACCCCACGGGAATACTCCGCACGGTCGTGATGCTGCTGGAGCACATCAACGAACGCGAGAAGGCGCAACGGCTGGATGCCGCCATCGACAGCATCGTGACCGGAGGCCGCGATGTCACCGGTGACATGGGCGGCAGCGCCACGACCACCCGGATGGTTGACGCCGTTCTGGCGAAGGCCGCCTAGACCGTTTTCCCGTGACCACTCCCTATGTGGGGCGGCTCGCCCCGTCTCCCACGGCCCGCCAGCATATCGGCAACCTGCGAACGGCACTCGTCGCCTGGCTCGATGCCCGTGCCCACGGAGGGCGGCTCATCCTCCGGATCGAGGATCTGGATCCTGCCCGTTCGCGCCCGGAGTTTGAAAACCAGATCATCGAGGATTTCCGGGCCATGGGTCTCGACTGGGACGAAGGCCCCGGTGCAACGGCAGGGCCGGCTGAACTCCGGAATACTCACTCCCCCTACCGGCAAAGCGAACGGGCCCATTACTACCGGAAGATTGTTACGGCACTGGAAGCCCGGAACCTTGTCTACCCCTGCTTCTGCAGCCGCAAGGAGATCGAAACGGCCGCCGGGGCCCCTGCTCCCGGTGAAGACGGTCCCCGTTATCCCGGCACCTGTCGGCACCTGCCGCCTGCTGATGCCAGCCGCCGGATTTCGGGCGGCGAATCCTATGCCTTCCGGTTCCGGGCCGACGACCGGCTGGTCACGATGACAGATATCCATACGGGCGCTGCGGCGGAAAACGTCTCGACGCTCCGGGGCGACTTCATCGTTTTCCGCAAGGATGGCGTGGCGAGCTACCAGCTCGCCGTCGTCGCCGATGATCGCGCGATGGGGGTGACGTGCGTCGTGCGGGGGGCCGATCTGCTCGATTCCACCGCCCGGCAGGTTCTCCTGTATGAAGCACTCGGCTGGACACCACCCGGATTCCTGCATGTCCCGCTCGTCACGGGTCTGGGTGGCCGCAAGTTCGCCAAACGGGAGCGTGATATTACCCTGCCGGAACTGCTCCACCACGGCTGGACCGTAGAGAAAATCCTGGGCTACCTCGCCCATTCGCTCGGCCTTCTGGATCGGCCCGAACCGGTCACCCCCGCAGGCCTTCTGCCCCACTATCGCCGGGACCGGCTTTCGGACGCGCCCTGGGAAGTGGACCCCGGCGCACTCCTGCGCTGAAAAGCGTTAAACCGGCTTCATTCCGCTATCAGTCCGACTTCCACCCCCCAGCGGCATGGTCTAGGCTCGCCCCGTTACCTGAGTTCCATCCATACCTAGGGGTGAATATCCATGTCCGAGGAAAAAACGTCCGCCACGCCCAGATGGCTCTATCCGGCAGCTGTGGCAGTTTCCGCCGTTGCCGTCATCGTGTCGTTCTACCTGACGCATCTGCACACGATCCGGTACACGAAGGAACTTCTGGGCTCGCTCTGCACGATCAGCGACGTGGCCAACTGCCAGATCACGATTGAATCGAAGTATTCGGAACTGTTCGGTGTCCCCATCTCGAACTTCGCCGTCATTACCTACGTACTGATCGGAGTCGTGGCGCTGTCGGGGATTCTGGACCCGAAGAAGGCCCTGCCGCGTCTTCTGCTGGCGGGCGGCGCCTTTACGACGCTGGTGAGCCTCGTGATGGCCTACCTGTCCTATGCCGTCCTGAAAACGATCTGTCCCGCCTGCACGGTCCTCTATGTCTGCTCGTTCGCACTGCTCGCTTTCGGGTGGATCGCGCTGAAGTCGGCCCCCGGCGGCGGGTTTGGCGACGAGATCTCCGCCCTGTTCAGCCCGAAGCTCCTCGGGATTTCGGGAGCTTCGGTCGTGGCGTCGCTGCTGGTGCTCTGGGGCCTTTCCGCACGGATGAGCCCGGTGGACGCCATCGAGAAGAAAGATCCCGCTGTCGCCCGCCCCGAAACCCCGAAGCCTGACGTGATAATCGACGGGGAACAAACCACCGAACGCGAGGACACCCTGAGACTCGTGGCGAGATTCCTGGACGCCATGCCGAAGGTTGATCTCGACTGCGGACCGCTCCAGCCCAAGGGCAACCCCAATGCCCCGGTCATGCTGGTGGAGTTCGCTGACTTCCAGTGTCCGGCCTGCAAGGGATTCGTGCCGGCGCTGAAGGAACTCGTCCGAACCCACGGCGACCGGGTGAAGGTCTGCTACCGCAACTATCCGCTCGACGGAGAGTGCAACCCGCGCATCCCCAAGGGCCGCGGGCACCAGAACGCCTGCGAGGCGGCCCGCGCCTCCATCTGCGCCAGCCAGCAGGGGAAACTCTGGGAGATCTACGAGGCGATGTTCGAAATCCAGGGGCGCGGCCTCAACGAAACCAGCATCCGGTCCATCGCCAAAAACTTCGCCCTCGACATGGGCAAGTTCGAGAAGTGCATGAAAGACCCCCTGACGGACAGGATGATCCGCGACGACCTCGACACCGGCACGAAGGTGGGCGTCGAGGGAACCCCGACCATCATCGTCAACGGCCGCAAGCTCCGTGCGCGGCCCGACGCCACGCTCCTCAAGATGGTCGTCGAATACGAGGAGCAGCGGTAGGGGGACGGGAACCGGAATTAAGCCGGTACTGCTTGACAAAAACAAAGAGATAAGTGATAATAGCTTACGGAATCCTCATTCGATCCAGAAAACTTATGAGATGTCATATCTCCCACGGAAAGTATCCGACCTTGTGGGCTCGCATTGCTGGCTTGGTCGTGTTTGCCCTTTCGGCATGCGGCTCCGGCTCAACCGGCGGGAACGGTACGTCTTGCGGTGGGGGGGGGGGGGGGG